>JBOHTX010000170.1:0-4816 GCA_050733855.1 Vulcanimicrobiaceae bacterium | reverse complement strand
CTCGCGACGGGCCGCCAGGATCTCCTCGCGCGACTTCCCGCCGCTTGCCTGCGCTCGCGCTTCGGCGACCGTCCGCGGCTGGGCAAGCGAGGCGGCCCGCGCCAGCTCGCGCTTGTGCGAGGCCGACTTCAGCTGGCGCTCGCGCAGCACGTTGACGAGCGGCGCCGAGTAGAAGATCGAATGATAGCCGCCCGAACAGATCCCGACCAGCAACGCGAAGGCGAAGTTCTTCAGGCTGCCCCCGCCGAACGCGAGCAGCGCCACCAGCACGATCACCACGGTCGCCAGCGTATTGAACGAGCGCGTCATCGTCTGTAAGATCGAGGTGTTGACGATCTTGTCGTAGCGCTCGCCCGCCATCAGCTTGACGTTTTCTCGAATCCGATCGAGGATGACGATCGTGTCCATCACCGAATACCCGATCACGGTGAGGACCGCGGCCAAGAAGGCATCGTCGGCCCGCCGGTCGGCCATCGCATAGATGCCGATCATCATGGCCGCATCGCGGACCAGCGCGATCACCACCACCAGGCCGAAAATGTAGTTCCAGCCGAAGCGGAAGGCGATGTAGATGAACTGGATCGCGATCGCGATCACCAGCGCCTCGCCCGCTTTGATCAGATATTCGCGGCCGAGCGAGGGTCCGACCGAGGTCAGGGCCGACTGCGTGCGGTCGACCGGGGCAAGCGCCCCGAGCGCGCTCCACAGACGCACGGTATCGTTGCCGAAATCGGTCTGCGTCTCGATCGTATAGCGCTCGTTTGGCTGCGTGTCTCCCGCCTTCCCGATCGTATCGACCTTCACGTCGGGCGCGCCGATCTTTTCCATCGCCGCGGTGATGGCCGGGATTGCAACCGGGCGCTCGAATTTCACCGTCACGTCGGTCCCGCCGGTGAACGAGAGCCCCAGGCGCAGCGCGTGCGAAGGTTGGAAGCCGCCGCCCGGTGCGTGGGTCGCATGCCAGGCGAGCGCCACGACGCCGGCCAGGATGACCGCGTACGAGATCGCAGAGACGGTGCGGAACCAGCCGACGACGTTCCAATTCAAGCGACGGAAGAGCATCGCTTACGCCCCGTAGGCCGCGGGCGCCGCGACCAGATCGCTGTTGACCACCACGTCGACTAAATAGCGGGTCACGAAGACTGCGGTGAACAGCGAGAAGGCCGTCCCCCAAAAGAGCGTGTAGGCAAAACCTTTCACGGTCCCGGTCCCGAGCATAAAGAGTACGCCCGCGCCGACGATCGTGGTGAAATGGCTGTCGAAGACCGCGGTGAAGGCGCGGCGGAAGCCGATCTGGACGGCCGCCCGGAGCGTCTTGCCGGCCCAAATCTCTTCTTTGAGCCGCTCGAATATCAGCACGTTGGCATCGACCGCCATCCCGACCGAGAGCACGAAGCCCGCGATCCCCGGCAGCGTCAGCACCGCGTGAACGCCGGCCAGCAAGCCGAGCAGCATCACCACGTAGAAGACCAGCGCGATGTCGGCGAGGAATCCGGGCAGGCGGTACATGACGAGCATGAAGATCAGCACCAGCACGAGCCCGGCGATCGCCGCGTACAGCGACTTCACCAGATCGATGCGGCCGAGCGTCGGGCCGACGGTATCGTCCTCGATCACCGAAACGGGGACCGGCAGCGCGCCCGCGTTGAGGTCGTTGGCGATGCGGATCGTATCCTCTTGCGTGAAGTTCCCGGTGATCTGGCCGTTATCGGTGATCACGCCTTGGATCGTGGCCGCCGAAATGTACTTCTTATCGAGGAAGATCGCGAGCAGCTTGCCGAGATTGGCCTGCGTCATCGCGCCGAATTTGGCGGGATCCTTCGTTTGGAAATCGATCTTCCAGCCGCCGCCCTGATCCGGCGCGGACTGTGCCGCCTTGAGCTGGTCGCCCGAATAGACGACCGGGCCGCTGGCCGCATAGGCGCCGTTCTCGGCGAACGCCTTGTCGCTTTCGGCGCGCTGCTCGACGGCCGGCGGCATGATCTTGAAATCGAGCTTGGCGACGTCCTTGAGCGCCCGCACCGCCTCGTCGGGGTTCTTAACGTTGGGCAGCTCGACGAGAACCCGATCGGTCCCGACCGGCGTGATCACGGGCTCGGCCACGCCCAGGCCGTTGATCCGCGCGTCGATCACCTGGATCACCTGCGCCTGCCGCTGCTGGTCGATCGTGGGCACCTCGGCCGTCGTATGCAACTGCAACAGCACCCGCACCCCGCCCTGGAGGTCGAGCCCCAGCCGGATTTTCTGCCGGATCGGCAAGATCAGGACCAAACAGAAGGCGACGATCCCGGCCAGCACCGCGCCCGTCACCCAGGGCCTCAGTCGAATCCACATGCGTATGAAAAAATCCCCAGGGAGGGGAGAACCCGCCGATTGTAGCAGGGCCCCCGAACTCGAGTCTTACCGTTTCGCGGTGCCGCGGGGCAGGTCCGCCGCGGCTCGCGGGGAGGGTGGGCGATGGCCACCAAGATCGTCGACGCCGGGTCCATGCAAGCGCGCTTTCGCCTTACCAAGCAGCGGGCCGCCGTGCTCGATGCGCTCGGCGAGGGCGCGCATCTCACGGCCGAGGCGATCTTCGAGCGCGTCCGCGCGCAAGTCCCCGGAGTCAGCCTCGGGACGATCTACCGCACCCTCGACGTGCTACGCGTTCTCGGGCTGGTGCAAATCTTCTCCCAACCCGGCGAGGCCGCCCGCTTCGAATCGACGATCGAGCGCCACGACCATCTGCTCTGTTCGCGCTGCCGCGAGCTGCGCAATGTGCGCGCCGAGGGCATCGCGCAAATTGCGGTCGCCCTCGGCGGCGAACACGGTTTCCGCGAACTCGACTACGCGTTGACGATCGTCGGCATCTGCCGGGACTGCTCGCGGAACTGAAGGCTCGATACCCGTAGGCAAAGGCGCCGACGTCTGCTCGGCGAACCTCCGGCACCCGTCATCGAAAGGAGCAGCCATTCACCGTCGGCAGTTCCTCGCAGCGTCGGCAGGCGCGAGCCTCGCCCTCACCGCACCGGCCGCACCGATGGGAGCCGCGACCATGCATGCCCGACTGGCGCCGGACGCCGCCCTCGAAGAGTTGCTCGGCGGAAACGCTCGGTTCGTGGCCGGAACGCCACGTCACACCGAGCACACGGCTCGGCGCGAAGCGCTCGCCGCCGGCCAACATCCCTTTGCGATCGTCCTCTGCTGTTCCGATTCGCGCGTGCCGCCGGAACTCGTCTTCGACACGGGGCTCGGCGATCTGTTCGTCGTACGCATCGCCGGAAACTATGCCGAATCCGGAGGGATCGGCTCGATGGAATATGCGGTCGCACATTTTGCGCCGTCCTTGCTGATGGTTCTCGGCCACTCGAAATGCGGCGCGATCACCGCTACCGTCGACGCCGTCCGCTCCGGAGAAGCTCACGCGCCGGGCCACATCGCCGATATCGTCGCCGCGCTCACTCCGGCTGCGAAGGCCGCGCTCGCCGGCACGGGCGACCCCTACGCGAAGGCCGTTGCCGGCAACGTGCGCGACAACGTCGCCCGTCTGGAGTCGACGCCGCCGATCCTCGCACCGGCGGTCGGCGCGCACCAACTGCGCGTCGTCGGCGGGGTCTACGACCTCAGCTCGAGCCGCGTGACGCTGCTATAACGCCGCCGCGGGCCGATTGCGGACTACGCGCTCGCTGCGAGCGGCAGCGGCGGGCGTTCGATTGCGAGCGCCGGCCGAATCTCTAGCTCGGGCGGCAGTTCCGCGAAGGCATAGACGTCGAGCCGGAATCCGAAGCGGCGAACGAACTCCGCGAGCGCCGCGCGCAGCGGCGAGGTGCAGAGCAGCGCCGCGCGCTCGCGCGGAACGCGCTGCACGTACGCCGCGAGCGAGGCGCGCAGATGGAGCACGAGCTGCGGTTGCGGGGCGAGCGTCCCGTCGACGAGCAGGCCCGCCAGCTCGCTTTCGAAGGCGGGTTCGAGAACCAGCGCCTCGAGCACGGCGAGCCGGCGCCGGCGCAAAAGCGACGGCACCAGCGTCCGCCGGACGGCTTCGGCGAGCGCGCCCGCTTCGCGCAGCGGCGCGGCATCGACCAGCGCTTGCAGAGTGGCCACGATATCGCGCGGCCAGATCCGTTCGCGCAAGAGCAATTCGAAAACCCGATGGACGGTCGCCATCGGTAAGCCCTCGGTGCCGAGTTCTTTGCAGAGCGAAGGGATCGAGGCACGCAAGTGTTCGATCACGGTGTGCAACTCTTGGCGGCCGAGCAGCTCGGCCGCGTGCAGCCGCGCGATCTCGGCGAGGTGCGAGCCGAGCACCGAGATCGGATCGAAGACGAGCGTCCCGAGTTCGACGGCCCGCTCGCGCGCGGCCGGCGCGATCCACGAGGCTTCGAGCGCGTAGACCGGCTCGCGCACGCGCTCCCCAGCGAGTTGCGCGAGCAGCGCCGGCTCGCCGACCGCGAGCATCGCGCCCAAGCGGAGCGTTCCTTCGGCGGCGATCACGTCGCGGACGCGGATCGCGTAGCTCGCGGGCTCGCGCGCGAGATCGTCGCGCAGCCGCACGCCAGGGAGCACGATCCCGAGATCGCCCGCCAGCGCGCGGCGGACCTCGCCGATCCGGTCGAGCAAGGCGTCGGCGAGCGGCGGCGCGAGCAAGGCCGCGAGTTCCGCCCCGACCTCGACCGCGAGCGCATCGACCCCGACCAGACCCAGCGCCATCTCCGGACGGCGGATCGCGCTGCGCTTAGCGGCCTCGCGGGCCGACTGCAGTTCGCGTTCGTATCCGCGCGCGCGCCGCTCCGCGGCAAAGGCGACGCCGACGAGCGCGGCTGCGAGTGCGAAGAAC
>JBOHTX010000169.1:0-4828 GCA_050733855.1 Vulcanimicrobiaceae bacterium | reverse complement strand
GCGACGAACCAAGGGGCGCTGCGCACGGAATAGCGGACATAGGGCACCGTGACCGGCGCAACCAGCACGACGTTACTCAAAGGCGCGGCGACCCTCGTCGACGACGGCGCGCGGCTCGCCGTCAATCCAACCGGGACGCCTGCGCTTGCGACCGCGGGGACCGGCGACGTGCTGAGCGGCGTCGTCGCCACGCTGCTCGCGCAGGGGCTTGGCCCGTACGATGCGGCGCGCGTTGGTGCGTACTGGCACGGGCTCGCCGGTGCGTTCGCGGAGCGCGAACGGTTACGCGGCGTCGTTGCGGGCGACGTCGCCGAGGCGCTCGGACCGTCGCTTGCGGCGCTCCCGCGACGGAGCGCGCGGCTCGTTCGACTCTGCTGAGGGTTACCGCGGACCGTTCGCCTTCAGCGTGGCGTCGATCGTCGCGAAGAGCTGCGGCAGCTTGCTCTTGGACTCGACGGGACGGCTGTTGGCAAAGAGCGCAACCACCAGGCCCGTGGCCGGAAAGTACAGGTGGGCGGCGCGGAAGCCGAGCGTCTCGCCTTGATAGAACCAAAACGTGCCGAGCTTCGGGTCGTAGCGCTCGGCGACGCCGAGCCCGAATCCGGCCGGATCGGCCGCCGTCGGAACGCGTAGCGGTTTGCCCGTCTTGATCGAGATCAGGCTCAGCAGCTCGCGCTGCTGTTTTGGCGGTAAGAGCTTGCCGCCGTAGAGCGCGCGTGCCCAGCTGACGAGGTCGGCGGGCGTCGAGACCATCGAACCCGCACCTTGCGCCCACGAGAGACTGTAGCCGCTCATGTCTTTGCCGAGAAATTTGCCGAAGCCGGCGTCGTCGTTTTCGTAGTACCCCGCGACGACCCGCCGCGCGATCGCCGGCGGGTAGAGGTGCGAGCTGTAGAACGTATCGTGCAGGCCAGCGCCCGCGGCGATGCGCGCGATCTCGGCGGCGTAGCTGTGCAGCGGACTCCGCGCGGCGACGACTTCTTGCGCCAGCAAATAGCCCGTATTCGAGTAGGCGTAGCGCGAGCCGGGCGGATATTTGATCTGCGGATACACGAGCCGGATCAGGGCGTCGGTCGAGACCTGCGCCGATGGATTGTCGGCGAAGAGGCGCTCCCAGGCAGGCGTGTTGTCGTACGAGTCGAGACCGCTCGTCATGTTGAGCAGTCGGCGCAGCGTGAGCTTGCGATAGGCGGGATACTCGGGAAGATAGGCGCCGAGCGGCGCGTCGATCGAAAGGCGGCCCTGCGCTTCGAGTTGCAAGATCGCAACCCCGGTGAAGGCCTTCGTATTGCTGCCGATTTGGAAGAGATTCGAGGGCACGACCGGCGTGCGGCCGCCGTAGGTCGTCGTCCCGGCGGTGACCTCGAGCGTCAGCCGGTCGCTCGCGAGGCTCACCGCCAGCGAGAGCGCCGAGAGGTGCTCGGCCGAGGAGCGCTCTTTCAGATAGGCGTCGAGATCGCGCTGCAGGGCGGCCTTCAGATTCCCCACGCCTGCCGGCGCCGTGGCACCCTGCGCGGCCCCGCTCGCGAGCAAACCGGCGATGAGTACGATCGCCGCAGGAACTCGTACAATCGGAAACAGACCGGAGCAACGAAACAAGAACGATCACCTCCGAAGCGACATGGCCTTCAACCGGACAGACGAGCGGGCCTGGGATGCTATCGGCTCGCGGCTCGCTGCGGCTCGCTTGCGTTTGCTTCCGCAGGCTCGAGCAGCGCACGCAGTCCGGCTTCGTCGAGGATCGCGATGCCGAGCGTTTGCGCCTTGGCGAGTTTCGAGCCGGCGTCGTCGCCGGCTACCAGGTAATCGGTTTTGCGCGAGACGCTGCCTGCGACTTTGCCGCCGGCGGCGACGATCCGTTCGCTCGCGGCTTCGCGCGTCAGCGTCGGCAGCGTCCCGGTCAGCGCGAGCGTCTTGCCCGCGAGCGCGCCCTGCGCTGCCGCCGCTCGCAGCGGCGCGGTCAAATCGATCCCGGCCGCGCGCAGGCGTGCGAGTTCGGCGCGATTCTCCGGCTGCGCGAAAAAGAAGCTGACGCTCTCGGCGATCTGTGGGCCGATCCCCTCGATCGCTTCGAGCTCGTCGCGCGACGCGGCTGCGAGCGCCGCTTCGTCGCCGAAGCGCTGCGCGAGCAGGGTCGCGTTCTGCCCGCCGACGTAGCGAATGCCGAGGCCGACCAGCACCCGCGCCAGGCCGCGCGAGCGCGAGCCGTCGATCGCCGCGAGCAGGTTCGCAATCGACTTCTCGCCGGTCCGCGGGATCGTTGCCAGCCGCTCGGCATCGAGCGCGTAGAGATCGGCGACGCTCGCGACCAGGTTCGCATCGACGAGCGCGCTCGCCATCGCGTCGCCGACGCCCTCGATATCGAGCGCGCCGCGCGAGCACCAATGCCGGATCCGTTCGCGCACTTGCGCCGGGCAGCGCAGGTTCGTGCAGTACGCGAACGGCTCGCCCGCCGGCCGCTCGACCGCCGAACCGCAGACCGGGCAATGCGCCGGCAGCACGTACGGCACGGCGCCGGGCGGGCGCGCCTCGAGGACCGGAGCCGCGACGTAGGGGATCACGTCGCCCGCCCGCTGCACGATCACGAGATCGCCGGCGCGAATGTCCTTGCGCGCGATGTCGTCGGCGTTATGCAGGGTCGCCTGCTTGACGGTCACGCCGCCGATCGCGACCGGCTCGAGCACGGCGTAGGGATTCAGCTTGCCGGTGCGGCTGACGTTGATCTCGATCGCGAGCAAGCGCGTGCGCGCTTCCTGCGCGCGGAATTTGAAGGCGATCGCCCAGCGCGGATCCTTGCCGGTTGCGCCGAGCCGCGCTTGCAACGCGAGCTCGTCGACCTTCACCACGACACCGTCGATCTCGTAATCGAGTTCGTCGCGGCGCGCTTCCCAGGCCGCGCAGAAGGCGATCACCTCGTCGACCGTCGCCGCCGCCGCCGCGTGTGGTTCGACCGGAAAACCGAGCGCGTGCAGGCGTTCGAGCAGCGCGCCCTGCGTTTGCGGCGGCTCGGCGCCCTCGAATGCGCCGAGCGCGTAGGCGAAGTACGAGAGCCGGCGCTCCGAGGTTGCCCGCGCTTTTTTTTGGCGCAGTCCGCCGGCGGCGGTGTTGCGCGGATTCGCAAAGGCCGCAAGCCCGGCCGCTTCGCGACGCGCGTTGAGTTCCGCGAGCGCGCTCTTGCGCAGGTAGACCTCGCCGCGCACGTCGAGCAGCGCCGGCGAGCCCTTCGGGAGCGCGTGCGGAATCTCGGCGATGGTGCGTAGGTTGGCGCTCACGTCTTCGCCCGTGCTGCCGTCGCCGCGCGTTCCTCCCGAGATCAGGCGCCCCCGCGCGTAGCGCAGCGAGATCGCGAGGCCGTCGATCTTGAGTTCGCAGCGATACGCCGCCGGGCCGCCTGCGAGCCGTTGCACGCGCGCATCGAACGCGCGCAGCTCTTCCGGATCGAACGCATTGGCGAGCGAGAGCATCGCGGGTTCGTGCCGGTACGGCGCGAAATCGCTCGAGGGCGGGGCTCCGATCCGCTGCGTCGGCGAGTCGGCCACGACGAGCTCGGGATGGGCCGCCTCGAGTTCGATCAGTTCGCGCAGGCGGGCATCGTATTCCGCATCGTCGATGGTCGGGCGGTCGAGCACGTAGTAGGCGTGCGAGGCCTCGCCCAGCAGTTCGCGCAGTTCGCGCACGCGTACCTCGGGCGCCGGCCGCTCGTTTCCAGCCACGCCGCCCTCTACGACGGGCTACCGCGACGCCCCCGGGCCGCACGGCGCCTCCCCGTTCCCACCAGGCGGAGAGCCGACTCGGCGCGCGAAGCGTCCTCACGGTGAACGACGCCTTCATCTGCGACGGAATCCGAACGCCGATCGGACGTTACGGTGGCGCGCTCGCCGGCGTCCGGGCCGACGATCTTGCCGCGATTCCGCTCGCGGCGCTGGTTGCGCGCAATCCGCAGGTCGCATGGGAGCAACTCGACGAGGTGTACCTCGGCTGCGCGGGCGGCGCGGGCGAAGACAACCGCAACGTCGCGCGCATGGCGCTCTTGCTTGCGGGCTTGCCGCCGAACGTCGCCGGCGCCACGGTCAACCGGCTCTGCGGTTCCGGCATGGAGGCGATTGGCGCGGCAGCCCGCGCGATTCGCTGCGGCGAGAGCGAGCTTGCGCTGGCGGGCGGCGTCGAGAGCATGTCGCGCGCGCCGTTCGTGATCGGCAAGGCCGAGAGCGCGTTCGCGCGCGGGACGCAGATGTTCGATACCACGATCGGCTGGCGCTTCGTCAATCCGAAGATGCGCGAACGCTACGGGATCGACTCGATGCCGGAGACGGCCGAGAACGTTGCCGCCGAATACCACGTCTCGCGTGAAGATCAGGACGCCTTCGCGCTACGCAGCCAAGAGCGTGCCGCGGCCGCGCAGCGCAGCGGGCGCTTCGCCGCGGAGATCGTCCCGATCGAGGTCGCGAACGGCAAACACCGGCACACGGTCGCGCACGACGAACATCTCCGGCCGGAAACGACGCTCGCCGCACTCGCCCGGCTGCCGACGCCGTTCCGCTCGCCCGGGACGGTGACTGCCGGCAACGCCTCGGGGATCAACGACGGCGCGGCCGCACTGCTGCTCGCAAGCGAACGCGCGGTTCGCACACACGGCCTCGTCCCGAAGGCACGGATCGCGGGGATGGCAAGCGCCGGGGTCGTCCCCCGCCTGATGGGGATTGGGCCGGCTCCCGCGTGCGAGAAGCTGCTCGGCCGCCTCGACATCCCGCTCGAGGCCTGCGACGTCATCGAACTCAACGAAGCGTTCGCGGCGCAGGCGCTGGCCGTACTGCGGCTTCTCGGCTTG
>JBOHTX010000168.1:0-4883 GCA_050733855.1 Vulcanimicrobiaceae bacterium | reverse complement strand
GGCCGCAGCGCGGGCGAGAGAAAGGCCGAGATCTCGATCTTGTCGAGCACCTGGGAGCCGATCACGGCCGCGAAACGCTGCGCTTCGAGATAACTGCCGAGCAGCGCGATCGAGGCTGCGACGGTCGCGATCGCGCTTAGCTGCATGGGGAGGTTGCGAGAGAAGCTGCGCGCGAGTTGCCCGAGGAAGAAGCGGATTTTGCCGCCGTCGATCACCGGCCGGTCGTCCCGGTTGCGGCATGGTAGGCGCCGCGCTCCTCGTCGGCGACGATCCGGCCGGCGTCCAAGCGCACGACCCGGCGCCGCATCCGGTCGACGACGCCGGCATTGTGGGTCGCGACCACGACCGTCGTCCCCTTGAGGTTGATGCGGTGCAGCAACTCCATGATCTCGAAAGTCGTGGCCGGGTCGAGGTTGCCGGTCGGCTCGTCGCAGAGCAGCAGCTTGGGATTGTTGACGAGCGCGCGCGCGATCGCGGTGCGCTGTCCTTCGCCTCCGGACAGCTCGCTTGGGTACATGCGCGCCTTATGCGCGATCCCGACCAGCTCGAGTGCCCGTGGGACCTGCCGCATCACGTCGCGCGAACGCGCCCCCGTTACCCGGAGGGCGAAGGCGACGTTCTCCCAGACGGTCTGATCCGAGAGCAGCTTGAAATCTTGGAAGACGATGCCGAGGTTGCGCCGCAAGCGGGCGACCCGAGGCCCGCGCAGCCGATCGACGCGCTGCTCGTCGACGAAGACTTCGCCCGAGGTGGGCCGCTGCTCGCGGTAGAGCAAGCGGAGCAGGCTCGACTTCCCCGTCCCCGAGTTGCCGACGAGGAACACGAAGCTGCCCTTGGCGATCTCGAGGTCGATCGCGTCGAGGGCGCGCGTACCGTTCGGATAGACGAGCGTGACGCCGCACAGGCGGATCACCCTCGCTCCGCTCGTTGAAACACCGCACGAGGGCGTGCGGTTCGTCGCCCCGCTCCTCCCATTACAGGAGTTTTTGGCGTTGGCGCGGAGGGTTACCTTCGAATGGACTTCGATTTATCGGACGAGCAGCGCGCGATTCAGGCGCTCTGCCGAGAGTTTGCCCGCGACGAGGTGCGGCCGCGCGCCGAGGAACTCGATGCCAAGGCTGAGTTCCCCTACGATCTCGTGCGCAAGCTGGCCGAACTCGGCCTGATGGGATTGCCGTTCCCCGAGCGCTACGGCGGTGCCGGCGCCGATACGGTGAGTTACGCCCTGGCGGTCATGGAAATTGCGCGCGCCGACGCCTCGACCGCGATCACGCTGGCCGCGCACGTCTCGCTCGGTGCGACTCCGTTCTATCTGTACGGGAGCGAGGAGCAGAAGCAGCGCTTTCTCGTGCCGCTGGCGCGCGGAGAGATGCTGTGGGGCTTCGGGCTCACCGAACCGCAGGCGGGCAGCGATGCCGGCGGCACCCGGACTCGTGCCGAGCTGCGCGACGGCGATTGGGTGATCAACGGCTCGAAAGCGTTCATCACGAACAGCGGAACCGATATCACCGGCGGCACGACGATCACCGCGGTCACCGGCGCCGACGAGCGCGGCGGCGCGGAGATTTCGGCGCTGATCGTGCCGCAGTCGACGCCCGGCTTCAGCCGTTCGAAAAAGTATCGCAAGATGGGTTGGCGCGCCTCGGATACGCGCGAATTGAATTTCGTCGACGCGCGGATTCCGGAGGAGAACCTGCTCGGCGAGCGGGGCCGCGGGCTGCAGCAGTTTCTCACGGTCCTCGACGGGGGGCGAATTTCGGTCGCGGCGCTGGCGGTCGGCCTAGCGATGGGCGCCTACGACGAGGCGCTCGGCTATGCCAAGGAGCGTCATCAGTTCGGCCGGCCGATCGCGCGTTTCCAAGCGATCCAGTTCAAGCTCGCCGACATGCTGGTCGAGATCGAACACGCCAAGCTGATGGTGCTCAAAGCTGCCTGGGAGAAGGACAACGGTCGCAACTTCGAGCTGAGCGCGAGCCTTGCCAAGCTCTTTTCCGGCGAGATGTCGCGGCGGGTCGTCAACGAGGCGCTCCAGATCCACGGCGGCTACGGCTTCATGGACGAGTATCCGGTCTCGCGCATGTACCGCGATCAGAAGATCAACGAGATCGGCGAAGGCACGAATGAAATCCAGCGCCTCGTGATCGCGCGGCTGATGGGGCTGTAGCGGCCGCTCCCCGAGGGAACCGTGCAGGGCGCCCCTGGCGGCAACGGTGCGATCAACGCCGCGACGGTTCGGGTCGTCGGCGCGGGCTACGGCGGCTCCGGCTTCGGCTACGAGAACGCCGACGAAGCTTCGGGGGTCATCGACGTCGTCAACGGCGGCAATATCCGCCTGCGCAGCGGGCGCAACATCTTTTTCAAGGGTGGGCCCGTGATCCGGCCGACCGGAACGCGACTGCAAGCGGGGATGTTCGTGACCGTCCGCGGGACGCCGGGCGGCGAAGGCGCGAGCAACGCGCAGGAGATCATCGTCAACGGACGCCCGTACGAGACGAAGGGCCCGGCAGATGCCGGAGCCGGCGGCGTCGAACGACGGCGCATGGCTACCACGCTCGCTCGCTCGCTACTCGCCGGTCTTGGAATCGTTGCTTCGCTTGCGGCACCAGCCGCAGCGGCGCTTCCGGCCGGCGCGACCGCACCGCAGTTCACCGCCCAGGCCTCGCTCGGCGGCAATGTCTTCACCTTCGATCTGGCCGACGCTCTGAAGAAGGGCCCGGTCGTGCTGTATTTCTACCCGGCCGCGTTCACGACCGGCTGCACGATCGAAGCGCACGACTTCGCGGCCGCGATGCCGCAGTACCGCGCGCTCGGCGCAACCGTGATCGGCGTCTCCGAGGATCCGATCGCCACCCTCCAGCGCTTCTCGGTCTCGGAGTGCCGCAAGCAATTCGCGGTCGCGGCCGACCAGAACACGAAGATCGCGCGCGCCTACGATGCGCTGCTCACGACGATCCCCAAAGCCTACGCCAACCGCACCTCGTACGTGATCGCCCCCGACGGCAAAATCGTGTACGCGTACACCTCGCTCGATCCGAGCAAACACGTCGCCAACACCCTGCACGCGCTCGAGCAACTCAAGCACGCGGGCTAATGTGCGCGACGACGACCTGCGCACCTTCGAACGCGAGGGAGCGGCGCCGCTTCCGGCCGCCGCTCTGCAGGGCTACGTCGAGCACGAGGGCGCACGCATTTGGTACGCCTCGTTTGGCGCCGGCGCGCCGGTCATGCTGTTGCACGGTGCTTTCGAGAACGGCGAGGATTGGGGTTACCAGGTTGGGTCGCTGATCGCGGCCGGCTTTCGGGCGGTCCTGGTCGATAGCCGCGGCCGCGGCCGCAGCACCCGCGGCTCGCAACCGCTCGGCTACGAGTTGATGGCAGGCGAGGTGCTCGCGGTGATGGATGCGCTCGGGCTCGAGACGACCGCGCTCGTGGGTTGGAGCGACGGCGCGATCGTCGGATTGATTCTGGCGATGAGACATCCGGCGCGCGTGACCCGGGTTTTCGCGTTCGGCTGCAACATGGACTTCGGGGGCCTCAAGGAACTCGAACCGAACCCGGTGCTGGCCCGTGCGTTCGCGCGCGCGAAGGCGGACTATGCGCGTCTCTCGCCGGCGCCTGGGGAGTTCGCCGAACTCGCCGACGCGCTCAACCAGTTGATGAAAACCGAACCCAACTACCGCGCCGACGAGCTGGCCGCGATCGGCCTCCCCGTGGCAATCGTCGCCGGCGAACTCGATGAGTTCATCGCGCGCGAACACAGCGAATATCTCGCCCGCACCATCCCGGGAGCGCAGCTGATCGTCTTGCCGGCGGTCAGCCACTTCGCGATGCTGCAGCGGCCGGCGGAATTCAACCGCGCGCTGCTGGCGTTCCTCGGCTCCGCGCCTTCGCCCTAGACGCGGTCGGCGAGCGCGGGTTCGGGGACCAGCGAGAGCAGTGCGGCGCCGCGTTCGCGCGCCGCCTGCGCGAGCGCGCTGCTGGTCGTGAAGACGATCAGTTGCGCGCGCCGCGCGTGTTCTTCGAGCAGCGGCCAGGCGCGCGCGACCCGCTCGTCATCCCAGAAAGCAAACGGGTCGTCGAGGAGGATCGGCGCGGTTTCGAGACCCTCGGCGAACATGCGCGCCATCGAGAGACGGACGGCCAGGGCTGCTTGCTCGCGGGTTCCGGTCGAAAGCTCGTCGAGTTCGGCAATCCCGCCGTCGCGCCGGACGCGAATCGCGAGCGTGGCCGGATCGACGAGCAGCTCGCGGTACCGTTCGGCGCTGATCGCCGCGAGATCGCGCGAGGCGTATTCCTCGAGCCGGCGCGCGAAGCGTTCGTGCGCTTCGCGGGTGCGGCGCTCGATCGTTTCGCGCGCCAGCTCCAGCGCATCGCGAAACGCCTCCAAGCGCTCGAGTTGCGTCGCAATCTCGGCGACCCGTTCGTCGGGCCCTGCCAGGTCCCCGATCCGCGCTTCGCTGGTCGCGAGCTCGGCTTCGAAGCGGGCTTCGTCGAGTTCACAGACGCGCAGTTTGCGCGCCAGCTCGCCACGCTCCGCCTCGAGCGCTCGCGCGGCGCCGGCGCTCGGTTCCGCGGGCTCCACGCCGGCCGCACGTAGCTCCGCCAATTCGCGCGCGAGTTCCGGCTCGTCGTCGTTGCCGAGCAGATCGTGCCGCCGTAGCGCGAGCATTGCTCGCTGGGCGCCCAGGCCGTCGTAGGTGCGCTTGTCGGCCGCGCGCTTGCGCGCGGCAAGCAGGCGTGCCGAGCGGTTTTCTCCCTCCCCGGCGAGCGCGGCCGCGAAGTCGTCGAAGCGGCGTCCGGCTTCGTCGGCCTCGGCGCGCGCTGTGCTCGCGCGCTCGAGGGCATCCTCGGCGCGTCCGGCGCGTTCGTGCAACTCGGTGTAG
>JBOHTX010000167.1:0-4948 GCA_050733855.1 Vulcanimicrobiaceae bacterium | reverse complement strand
CACCAGTGCCGCAACTGCCTCTCACGACACCGGCCCCGGCGCCGCGTTCGCCGCGGGTTGCACCCTGGCCCTAGCTTCCCGCCGGCGACGGGAGCGACGCGAGAAATTGCGCGAGCGCATCGTCGACCGCTTGCGGCTGATCGAGCATCGCGAAGTGGCGCGCATTGGGGATCGGCTCGACCGTGACGTGCGGAGCGCCTTGAACGAGACTCTGATAGAAGTCGACCTTTTGCACCTGCGTGAAGGGCGCCGGCGGCGCATACGGTGCCAGCTCGAGGAACGGAATCGAGATCGCCGAGAGCTGCGGGCGCAGATCGGCGTCGAGATCGGCGACGAGCCAGGCGGCTACGGCCTTCGGATCGCTCGTCGCTTCGAGCGCGGCGCTCGCCGGGACGAGATCGGAGTTGAGAGTCCCTTCGCTCTGCATGTTCTGAGCTTCGGTCGCGAGGAACTGCGCGTGCGTCAAACCCGAGATTTGGCCGGCGGCTTGTTGCGCGAGCTTCGTGCGCTGCGCGGCCGTACTCTGCGCGACTGCCGGAAACACGGGGAGCCCCTCCAGCGCGACGATCCCGCCCAGCTCGTCCGGATGTTGCTCGGCGAGCGCTATGGCGAGCGTGCCGCCGAGGCTGTGGCCGATCACGACCGGGTGCGCGAGGTGTTGACCAGCGACGAACGACCAGAAGTCTTTCGAAAACGAAGCGAAGAGGTCCGGTTCCGGCACGAAGGCGGTGCCGTCGAAGCCTGCGAGCGTGAGCGCGTAGACCGTGTCGCCTTTCGAGAAGTGCGAAATCTGCTCGGCCCAGCTCCACGCCCCGCTTCCTAGCCCCGGAATGAAGATGAGCGTGCGAGGGCCGCTGCCGTACCGCATGATCGTGAGGTTGCCGCTCGTAAACGTGGCGTTCGGTAAAGGAAGCGCGGGCAGCGTCGCCGCGTTCGCCTTGACGGTCGTGTTGCACATGGTCAGCGCAAAACACACAGCGATGAGCAGGTGCTTACGTATCCGAATCTTCATGAAAGACATCCTCCACGGTATGGTTGAAAAGTTTGGCGATCTTGAATGCCAGCGTGAGGCTCGGGGCGTACTTGGCGGCTTCGAGCGCGACGATCGTCTGCCGCGCGACGCCGACGCGATCGGCCAGTTCGGCTTGCGACCAGTCGCGTTCGGCCCGCAAGACGCGAATGCGGTTGGTCACCGATAGCGTCGCGCGATCACAAAGGACGAGAGGAGCCAGGTGCCCATGAGCGCGCACCAGGTCCACCACGCCGAGGGATGCGGCAACGGATCGCCCTCGAGCAAGCCGTATCCGGCCGCCAACAGCGCCGTGAGGCCGGCCGCGGCGGCCAGCGATTCGACGATGATGCGCCGTGCAAGCTCGTCGGTATTGGCGAGGTACCGAACGACCGCCACGAAGACGAAAACGAGCGGAATGAACGGCGCGCCGGCCGCGAGCGCTTCCCAAGGTTCGGGTGCGTTATGGACGAGCAAGCGCGTCAAAATGAGGATCGCGGCGTAGGCGACCATGGCAATGCCGACCGCAATCACATAACGCCGGGCGGCAAGCGTCGTCGGGTTGGCGGGCTGTTTGGTCATCGGGACCTCCGAGGCCGGTCGGGTGCCGGCGGGACCTTCCAAGCGCCGGCACTGTCATGTAGATAGGACTATTAGTACGTCAAAGACGACATAATGTCAAGTATATGCGACATCGACCCACTGCCCGGCTGGCTCGGCCACGCGCGCGGACCCCATCTACGACGCCGCCGGCTACTTCGTCAACGACACCTTGCGGCGCGAGCTACTGCGGGTTCGATCTACTCCGGGCGCGTAGCCGCCCACCAGGCAATTCGGTGGCGTGCACCAACCCCAGATGCAAGCGGTCATCGATCGCTCGAACACCCGGCGGCGACTTCGAGTGCGGGCGGTTCGGCGCGTAGGGCTTTCGCCGGACAGCAGAGGCCCACGAGGGTGCCGAGCGGAGTGGCTTCGACCGTGGGAGAATTTTCGAAGGTGGACCTCGCCGCTCCCAGCTCTGTGCTGCGGCCGCTCGGCCTTGGCGAGATCCTGGACCGGGCCGTCACTCTTTCGGTCCGCCGCTTCCCGCTTTTCGCTGCGATCCGGGTGCTCTTTCAAGCTCCGTACGCAATCGCGCAGTACGAGTTCAACCGCGGGTCGTACCAAATGCTTGGCGCCCTCTTGCCGACCGCGGGGAAACCGGCCGATCCGGCGGCAATGCGGGCGATCCTCGTGCAAAACCACCCGAGCCAGGTGTTCGGGGTTATCGTGCTGGTCGCGATGCTCGCGGTACCCCCTATCTTCGCGGCCCTGACCTATGCGGTCAGCGCCGCCTATCTCGGGCGAAATCCGACCTTCAACGAGGCGATCCGCGCGGGGGTCTCGCGCTGGTTGCCGCTACTCGGGGTGTACTTCTTCCTGCTCGTCGCGGCGGTCATGGCGAACGTTGCGCTGGCGTTGAGTGCGGTCGTCGTCGTGCTCGGAGTCGCCGGCTTGGCGGCGGGATCGAAAGTGCTCGCCGTGATCATCGGGGGCGTGCTCGGAGTCGCGGCTTTCGCATTGGTAGTCGTCGCCTTCACGCTGCTGCTCGTGGTCATGCAGATCGCGACCTTCATCTGCGTCGTCGAAGGGGCCGGCCCACTCTCCGCGTTGCGCCTTGCCGTTCGGCGCGTGCTTGGCTCGATTGGGATTCCGCGCTCGGTGCTGTTTGGCTTGATCTATTCACTCATCGCTCTCGGCGGCGCCATCGTGGCTGCGCTAGGCGCGGCGGCGCTCGTTACGCTGGTGCGGAGCGTAGCACTGAGCCTCGCTTTCACGTCGCTCGTAAACATCGCGCTGGCGATTTTCCTGACCACGGTCGTCGGCATCTATTACTTCGACCTGCGGGTGCGCGAAGAAGGCCTCGACCTCGAGCTTGCCGCTCAATCGCTGACCCCGGAAGGCGACACGCCCTAGCGGCTCGCGCTCATCCGGGAACGCAGGTGGCGCCGTTCGGCGGTGTTCTGGGTCAGCCGGATCGCGGCCGCGAACGCCTCGTCGGCTTCGCTCGTTTGGCCAAGACGCTGCAGCGCATCGGCGCGGGCGGCGTGGAAGAGGTAGTAGTCGGCGAGCGCCGCGCGCGGCAGCGCGTCGAGCGCCGCGAGCCCGGCCGCCGGGCCGTTCGCGAAGCCGAGTGCGACGGCGCGGTTCAGCGCGACGATCGGCGACGGCGCATGCGCCGCGAGCTGCTCGTAGAGGGCGACGATCTGCGGCCAATCGGTCTCGCTGCCGCGGGCGGTCGACGCGTGGACGCGCGCGATCTGCGCTTGCAGTTGATACGGTCCCGGATCGCGATGACGCGCCGCGCGCGCGAGCAGTCCGTTCGCTTCGGCGATCTGCGCGCGGTTCCAGAGGCTACGGTCTTGCTCGTCGAGCACGATCAATCTCCCGTCGGGTCCCGTCCGTGCGTCGCGCCGCGAATCGGCATAGAGCATCAGCGCCCCCAGGCCCAGCACCTCGGGTTCGTTCGGCATCAGCCCGAGCAGTACGCGAAAGAGCCGGATCGCCTCGTCGCACAGCTCGCGGCGCACGAGGCGGTCGCCCGCTGTGGCCGCATACCCTTCGTTGAAGATCAGGTAGAGCACGGTGCACACGTCGTCGAGGCGCTGCGGCAAGTGCTGCGCCGGCGGCACCTCGAAGCCCATCGCGTTGTCGCGGATCTTGCGCTTGGTGCGCACCAGGCGCTGCGCCATCGTCGCGCGCGGAACCAGAAACGCGTCGGCGATCTCCTCCGTGGTCAGGCCCGCGAGCGTGCGCAGCGTGAGTGCGATACGCGACTCGAGGCCGAGCGCGGGATGGCAGCAGGCGAAGATGAGGCCGAGCCGGTCGTCGGGGAAGGTGGTCAAGGCGTCGTCTTCCGCCGCGCCCGCGTCCGGGACGGAGGTTTCGAGCAGCGCGAGGCGTTCGAGTTTTTCGCGGCCCACGCGCTCGCGGCGCAGCCGGTCGATCGCGCGATTTCGTGCGGTCGCAAGCAGCCAGGCCGAGGGCCGGGCCGGAAAGCCGTCGCGCGGCCAGCGCTCGAGCGCGACCAGGTACGCTTCTTGCAGTGCATCCTCGGCCAAGTCGAGGTCGCCGAAGAGCCGCGCGAGGGTCGCAACGGAGCGACCCGCGTCCTCTCGGACGCAGCGGGCGACCGCATCGCGAAGGTCAGGAGAGGACGGCAATCGGCCGGATCTCCACGGAACCGAACTTCGCGCCGGGACAGGTCGCCGCCGCTTCGAGCGCCTGGTCGAGCGATGCGGCTTCGATCAGGATGTAGCCGCCGAGGAACTCTTTGGTCTCGGCGAACGGTCCGTCGGTCACGGCGCGGCTCCCGTTGCGGATGCGGACGGTCGTCGCGCTGGCCGGCGGGACGAGCGGGTTCCCATCGACGAAGAGACCGCGCTTGCGCAAGTCGTCCGTATACGCGACGAACTCTCCCAAGAGGGCGTCCCGGGCCGCCTCGGAGGCCGGCTGCACGGTCGGATCGCCGTAAATCAAGAGCATGTACTTCATCGGGCACTCCCTTCGGTGTGGATGCGCTGCGCATCCGCCCCTAGGACGAGCGGCCGGGCGCCGAATCGACAGCGCGCCCGCGCCCTAGCGAAGCACGCCCTCTGACGCGATCCGGCGAGCGTGGGCTTCCGCGCGTGGCTCGGCGAGATACTCTTTCCCGCGGTCTGCCTCGGGTGCGGTGCCGCTGGGACGGCGCTCTGCGCGCGCTGCGAACCTGCGGCGCCGCTCGTCGAATCGCTGCGCGGGCTCAGGCTGGTCGCAGCGGGTCCCTACGAGGGCCCGTTGCGGCTCGCGGTCCTCGCGCTCAAGCGCGGGCGCAGCGATGCGGCGCAGGCCCTCGCGCGAGTGCTCGCACAGGCGGCAGCCGACGTGCGAATCTTCGAGAACGGATCGTCCGCGCTATCC
>JBOHTX010000166.1:0-4960 GCA_050733855.1 Vulcanimicrobiaceae bacterium | reverse complement strand
GCGCGGCTCCGACGAGGGCGAGCGCGCGCTCGCGGTCGCCGAGGCGACCCCCTTCGAGCGGCCGCGCGAGCGCGGCTGGCACATCGAGCTGGCCTCGCAGGACGAGATCGAACGATTGGGGCGCCTGCTCGAGGATGCACCCGGGGGGACCCCGATCGTTTTGCACTGGAACGGCCGCGCCGAGCGGCTGCCCAACGGCCTCGCCGACGACGCCGCGATCCCGCCTGCACTCGCCGAGATCTTCGGTGGTGCGCGCGTGCGGCTGGCGCCGATCTAAGCGCGCGATGCGATTGCCGCCGGGGACGCGCGATTGGCTCGCACCGGAGCTGCGACGCAAGCGCGCGGTCGAAGCGGTCTTGCGCGAAGTCTTCGAGCGCTGGGACTACGAGGAGATCGAAACCCCGACGTTCGAGCGTTTCGATGCGCTGGAGATCGGCCTTGGTGACGGGCTCGCACATCTGACCTTCCGCTTCGAAGATCGCGGCGGCAGCGAGCTTGCGCTGCGACCCGAGATGACGACGCCGGTGGCGCGGCTGGTCGCGACCCGCATGCGGGCCGCGCGTCTGCCGCTGCGGCTCTCGTACCTGGGGCGCGTCTACCGCTACGAGCAGCCGCAGGAAGGGCGGATGCGCGAGTTCACGCAGGCCGGGCTCGAGCTGATCGGCCCGGAGAGCTTCGAGGCCGACGCCGAGGGGCTGTTCACCGCGCTCGAAGCGCTCGACGCACTCGACCTGCGCGACGCCCGTTTCGACATCAATCACGCGGCGATCGTCGATGGGCTCTTAGCCGGCCTCGCACTCGCTCCCGAAGCACTCGCGCAGGCGAAAGCGCTGATCGCCGGACGGAACATCGTCGCCTTGCGCGAGCGGCTCGCCGGCAGCGGCGATCCGGGCGAGATCGCAGCGCTCGTGGAACTCGTGCTGGCGCGCGGCGGCGACGAACTGCTCGCACGGGCCCAAGCGCGCTGCCCGACCGATGCGGGCTTGCGCGGCATCGAGCGCCTGCGCCGGCTGATGGCACGCGCGCGCGAACGGGGCGCCGGCGCACGGATCGCCGTCGATCTCGCGCTCTTGCGCGACGTTGCCTACTACACGGGCTTCATCTTCGAGGGCTTTGCCGACGACCTCGGCTTCGCGCTGTGCGGCGGCGGGCGCTACGACGGTTTGCTGCCGCGCTTCGGGCTCGAGGCCGGCGCCGTCGGCTGGTCGCTCTCGGTCGAGCGCATCCTGATCGCGCTCGAACGCCGGCACAGCAAACGCTTCGGGGCGGCGCCCGCGATCGATGTCCTGGTGAGCGGCTCGCACCTGATCGCCGCGCGCGAGCGAGCCGCGGGCCGGATCGTGCGAATCGATTTCGAGGAACGCAGCGACGACGACTTGCTCGAGGAGGCGCGCCGCGGACGGATCCCGCGCGTCATCGTCGCGCGCGGCGCGGACGTGCGCGAGCTCGAGGTCGAGGCGTGAACGACGGTCCCGCGGCAAGCGGGCTGACGCTCGCGGTCCCCAAGGGCGCGCTCTACCAAAGTACGGCCGCGCGGCTGCGGGCGGCCGGGATCGAACTCCCCGACGATCCGGGCCGGCGCTTGGTGCACGAGACCCCGGACGGCACACGCGCCCTTTTTCTGCGTCCGAGCGACGTTCCGGCCTACGTCGAATTCGGCGCGGCCGATTGCGGGATCGTCGGCGCCGACGTGCTTTGGGAGACCGAGCGGAGCGTCTGCGAGCTGGCCGACCTCGCCTTCGGAGCCTGCCGTTTGGTGGTTGCCGGCGCGCGCAGCGAGCGCTACCACGAGGGCGCGCAGCTCCCGACCTTCCTGCGGGTCGCAACCAAGTTCGAAAAGAGTGCCGACGCGTATTTTGCCGAACGGGACATCTCCGTGCAGCTCATCAAGCTCCACGGTTCGGTCGAACTGGCGCCGCTCGTGGGCCTCGCCGATCTGATCGTCGATTTGGTCGCGACCGGACGAACCTTGCGCGAACACGACTTGGTCGTGGTCGATGAGATCGCCCGCTCGACCGCGCGCTTCGTCGTCAACCCGGTGCGCTTTCGAGCGCGCCACGCCGCGCTCGTGGCCTTGCTCGGGCGGCTCGAGGCGCCCGCGTGACGGTGATCGGGCTCGAGGTTCGCGAGGCCGCCGACCCCGCGACGCAAGCTGCGCTCGATGCCGGCGGCTGGAATCCGCCGGCCGAACTGCGCGCGACCGTCGCGGCGATCGTCGACGAGGTGCGCGCGCGCGGCGATGCGGCCGTGCTCGAGTACACGCGCCGCTTCGATTTCGCGGATGCGCGGGCAGCCGGGTTGCGGGTCGCGCTCCCGTCGCTTGCGCAGGCCGCGCGTGCGCTGCCCTCCGAGGTCGTGTCCGCCTTGCGGCTGGCGCGCGAGCGGGTCTACGATTTTCACGAGCGCCAGCGCGCAGGCGATCGCGAATATCTCGAAGCCGACGGGACGCGCAGCGCGCTGCTCGTCCAGCCGCTCGACGCGGTCGGCGCCTACGTGCCCGGCGGCCGCGCGCGCTTGCCTTCGTCCGTGATCATGACCGTCGTCCCGGCCAAGGTCGCGGGCGTGCACCGGGTCGCGGTCGCAAGTCCGCCGCGCTCGGACGGAACGCTCGATCCGGCCACGATCTTCGCCGCCGTCCTGGCAGGCGCCGACGAACTCTACGCCGTCGGCGGCGCGCAGGCGATCGCCGCCTTCGCCTTCGGGACGCGGACGCTCGCACGGGTCGCTAAGATCGTCGGACCCGGCAACGCCTACGTCACGGAAGCGAAGCGTCAGGTCTATGGGATCTGCGGGATCGACGGCCTCGCGGGACCCTCGGAGGTGCTCGTCGCGGCCGACGACGCAAGCGATCCCGAGTTGGTCGCGGGCGAACTGCTCGCGCAGGCGGAACACGATCCGCTCGCGCGCGTGTGCGTCGTCTCGACGTCGCGCCGGCTGCTCGAACGGGTCGCCGCGCTCCTGCGCGGCAGCTTCGCGCGCGAGGCCGGACGCAGCGAGATCATCGAGGCGGTGCTCGCCGAACGAACCTTGCTCGTCCACGCGCACGATCGCGCCGAGCTGCTGGCCGCGATCGCACGCTACGCCCCCGAGCACCTCGCGCTGCTGACGAGCGATGCGCAGGAGCTTGCGCAGCTCGTCCGCAACGCGGGAGCAATCTTCGTCGGGCCCCACAGCCCGGTCGCCGCGGGCGATTACCTCGCCGGGAGCAATCACGTCTTGCCGACCTCGGGAGCGCCGCGCTTCGCTTCGGGACTGCGGACCGCCGACTTCGTACGCACCGTCTCGCTGATCGAAAACAGCCCGGCCCGGATCGCGGCCGACGCGCCCGCGATCGCCGCGCTCGCCGAATTCGAAGGGCTCCCGAACCACGCGCGTTCCGCGCGCTTGCGGATGCGCGCGTGAGCGGCCCGCCGCGCCTGCTCGCGATCGATCTCGATGGGACTCTCGTGCAACCGCGCCGGCCGCTGCGGCCGCGCGTGGTCGCGGCGGTCCGCCAAGCGCAACGCGCCGGAATCCGCACCACGATCGTGACCGGCCGGATGTACGTCGGCGCCAAACCGTTTGCGGAGGCCCTCGCACTCGACGGTCCGATCGCCTGTTATCAGGGCGCGGTGATCGCCGATGCGCGCAGCGGCCGCTTCGCAAGCGAGACGCCGCTTGCCTTTGCGGTCGCGGCTCGCATCTATGCCGCAGCTACGGCGCACGATTTTCACGTCCAGTTCTATACCGGCGACCAGTTTTTCGTCGAGCACCGGAACGCGTATTCCGAGCTGTATGAGCGCACCTCCGGCACGCAAGCGGTGCTGGTCCCGAGCCTGCTCGAACGGTTTGCCGGGATCGATCCGACCAAAGTGAACGTGGTCACCGAGATCGCGCGGACCGCCGAATGTCAAGCACTGATGGAATCGGTCTGCGGCGACGACGCCTACGTGACCCGCTCGAACCCGGAATTCGTCGAAATGCTCGATCCGCGAGTCGACAAGGGCCGGGCCTTTCGCGCGATCGCGGAGCAGCTCGGAATTCCGCTCGAGGCGACGATCGCGATCGGCGACTCGTACAACGACCTGCCATTTCTGCAGACGGCCGGCTTCGGGATTGCGATGGGTTCGGCACCGGAGGAACTCAAGGCGGCGGCCGACGCGGTCGTCGGCGACGTCGAGCACGACGGCGTCGTCGAGGCGATCGAACGCTACGTGCTGGGACCGCTCGCGGGACGGGCTTCGTGAGCGCACGCGTCCAGACGCGTCCGCTCCGCCGCAGCGCGCGTCCGCTGCACCTGCGCCTACGTGCCTACTGGTTGCTCGGGCTCGCGCTGCTTGCGGGTGCCGCGTGGGGCGGATGGGCGCTCGCGCGTGCGCCGGCGCTGCGCGTCAGCCGCATCGAAGTCGCCGGCAATCGCGTCGTCTCGCGCAGCGAGATTCTGGCGGCGGCGGGGCTCGATTGGCGAGAGAATGCGTGGCTCGTGCCGCTCGGACCGAGCGTGCGCCGGATCGACGCGCTCCCGTGGATCGCGACGGCCACCATCGCACGCCGTCTGCCCGCGACGCTCGCGATCGCGGTCGTCGAGCGCACGCCCTTTGCCTGCGTGCGTGCGCCGGGCCAAGCGTTCACCATCGACGCGAGCGATCGCGTGCTCGCACGCGGCTGCACGCGAGCGCCGGCACCGCGCTTCGTCCTGCGCGCACCGCTCGCGGTCGCGCCGGGCCGCTGGATAACCAACCCGGAACTCGCGACCCTCGAGGCCCATGCGCGGACGCTTGGGCGCGACGGCGAGCGGTACGTTCGGTTCGCGTACGACCGCTTCGGCGAACTGGAAGCGACGCTCGCGAACGGACTCGTCGTGCACTTCGATCCCGACCGAGATTTCGCGCGAGCCGCGGGCGAGGTCGCGCCGGTGCTCGCGCAACTGGGCGCGCGGCGCGCGCAGGTACGGGGGCTCGACCTCCGCGCCCCGCAGACG
>JBOHTX010000165.1:0-4984 GCA_050733855.1 Vulcanimicrobiaceae bacterium | reverse complement strand
GGGTCCGCCGGCTCTGCTGTCGCCGCGGGTGCTCCGTCGTTCGCCGGGGCAACGGCGGCCGTGGGGATATCCGGCGCCGGATCGCCTGTATCCGTTCGCGCGCGGCGCGGCGGCGCTTCCGTCGGCGGCGGCTGCGACCCGCTCGCTAAAGCCGACGCGCCGCGATGCATGCGGGCGACCCGCGGATCGATGAACGAGAGCGTGACGACCTCGCCACGCTCGAAGGGACCGGCCGGGTGTTCGATTTCGACGGAGATCGTCTCGGGAACGACCGGCCCGGCAAGCGATGCCGGCGCGTCGAGCGCAGTCGATTCGCGGTGGCCGACGACCCGACCGACGAGCGGCGAGCGCGCGTCGAAGGCGATCGAGATGCGATCGCCGGCCGCAAAGGGGCCGCCAGCGGTCAGCGCGCGGACGAGCGACAGGAGCGGAAGCTCCGCGGGTTCGTGCATCTACGATCCTCCGGCGGGAATCTGCACGCCAGGCGGCGGCTGCGCCATCGAGGGATCGCCGTCGGGTACGATATGCGGGCTGATGAGGAAGACGATCTCGTCGCGCGTCCGGTTGTGCTGCCGATTGCGAAAGATCTCGCCGAGGATCGGGATATCGCCGAGGAACGGCACTTTCGTGACCGTGGTCGAATCGACGTCCTGGAAGAGGCCGGCGATCACGATCGTCTCGCCGCTACGGACCCGCAGGGTCGACTGGGCGCGGCGCGTCGAGATGATCGGAAACTGGAAGTTGAAGCCCGTGATCTGGCTGTAATCGGTCTCGAGGTCGGTCGTGATCGTGCCGTCGCTGCCGATCGTCGGGGTCACGTTGAGGTTGACGCCGACGTTGACGAACTGGACTTGCTGCGTTCCGGTGCGCGCATCGAAATAGATGATCGGATACTGTTGTCCGACCAAGAGCGAGGCTTGTACGGCGTTGAGGGTGGTGAGCGAGGGCTGCGCCAGGACCCGTGCCTGCCCTTCGCTTTGCAGGGCGTTCAGGGTGGCGTTGAGCGAGATCGAGTTCGTCAAGAAAGTCGTCGAGACGGCACCCGGCAGCGGCTGACCGCCGAGCGAGACGCCGCCGAACAGCAGCCCGATGTTGCTGCTCTCGGTCGGTTCGATATCGGTGACTTTTACGTCGTAGCGGACCTGCTGCCCGGGCCGGTCGATATCGGCGACGAGCGACTGGACGTGTCCGAGAAAATCGGGCGTCCCGTTCACGAGCAACGAGTTCTGGACGTCGCTCGCGTAGAGAGAATCGGGTGCGGCGATTGCGATCGCCTGCGTAAGCGCCTTATACGCATCGCTCGCTTTGAGATAATGCAGCGGAATCGCCGCATGCTGCACGGCCGAGCCGCGATCGAGCTCGGCGATCAGAGAAGCGGCTCGCAGGAGGCTGGTCGGCGAGCCCGTCACGATCAGCTTTTGGGTGTGCTCGTCGGGGACGATCAAGGTTCCCTGGGGGAGCGCGGGCGCGAGTTGCTTGGCGAGTGTTTCGGGATCGGCGCTCTGCAACGAAAAGACGCGCGAATCGCCCGCCGAGCCGTAGCGGCGATTGATAACCTCGGCCGGTCCCAGGTAGATGACGTTGCCGACGTGAGCGGTTTCGAGATCGCTTGCACGCGCCAGGGTCGCCAGCGCCTGGGCGAACGTGACGTCGCGCAGGCGCAAAGTGATCGGGCGATGCTCAACCGACGAATCGACGACTAAGTTGACGGCGGCTTGGGTCGAGAGCAAGCGGACCGCGTCGTAGATATCGAGGTCGCGGACGTCGAGCGAAATGGTGCCCTGCGCGCCTGCGGTACGCCACATGGCGCACGCGAGCGTTGCAGCGAAGAGAACGGCGGCCAGCAACGGCCTGCGCATGGTGACACCTCTCATGGGACGCGTCGCGGCGCGAAACGGTACGGTGCGTACGGATAGGGATAGGGGTAGGGTGTCGGTCCGCTCAGATCGGGGGTGGGATTGACGCCCGGAGCGAGCCCTCGCGCGTTCGGTGTTGGCAGCGGTCCCGCGGTCGGATAGCTCGCGGTCGGGCTCGGGCCCGGCGCCGCGGGCGGCGGAGCGCTTGCGTGCAGGTTTTGCAGCAAGCGTTTGAGCGTCGCGAGGTCGAGCCGCGCTGCGCTCGCTTTGGGTGTGACGTTTCGCGGCGGCGCGACGGCCTGGCCAGCGGAACTCGGGAGCACGAGCTGCGTTCCGTCGGCGAAAACGATCCCATCGAGCGCGATCGCAGCCACGCGTCTGCCGTCGAGGATGTCGCCGATGCGCACGATCTGCATCGAAGCGCCGTGCGCTACGTACGCGACCGGGCTCCGTCCGGTAATCGTCGCGCGCAGCACGTAGTCGGACTGCGGAGAGGAATCGCCGAACGACGGACCGCCGAGCGGCGGAAATGCTGCGGCGATCTCCGGGACCGCCGCTGGCGCCTCGGGTGCGATCGCCTGCGCACGGCGCGCTGCGCCGCCGACATTCGGGGCGCCCGCAAAGGGGTCGCGCCGTATCGCGCGGCCGACGGGAACGACCCGTGGAGCGGGCGCCGGCGCAAGCGACGAGGCCGCGAAGCCGAGCAGCGACTGGGCCTGGCCTTCGCCGACGCCGGCGAACCAGGCAAGGTAGCAGGCCGCAGAGAGAAAGAGCAGCAGCGCGCGCTGGCGCCGGTCGAGCGTCAGCTTCATGGGCTTCGTCCGTTCGGCTCGCGCAGTGGCTCGTCGAGCGTTACGGGGACGGACGCCGCGAGCGAGTTGCCGTCGCGATGGAGGGTCGGCATCCCGACCGTGACGATCTCGGAACCGAGCGAGAGATCTTCGATCGCGGCGAGCAGATCGCGATACGTTCCGCCGAGCTCGAGATCGAAGCCGGTCGGAGCGAGCAACGCGTGCGTCGCGTTCGGCGTCGCGTTCGAGGCAGCGAGTTGGGTTGCGAGAACCGCGACGTGCCGGCGGCTCGCGTCGGCCGCCAACTCGCGCAGAAAGACCGCTTGCGCGTTTTCGGAGAACAGCGGCGCATAGCGACGCGCCAGCTCGCTGCGTTCGGCACGCAGGTGCGGCACTTCGGCGAATGCGATCTCGTTGGAGCGCAGGGCCAGCGCGTCGTTCCGTACCCGGTCGGTCGCGGCAGCGACGGCCGGCTCGTATGCGACCCATGCGAGGCTCCCGGCGGCCAGCGCCGCGAGCACCGTTCCCAGCGCGATCCAGCGTGCGACGCGGGGCGTGCTCATCGCGGGGTACTCGCGTCGAGCGGGGCCGGCGTCACTTCGACGACTTCGGCCGTGAAGCGCAGCGGACCGCGATCGCGATCGTCGAGGCTGACCACGCCCGCGCGAGCTGCAGGAAAGGCTCGGCCGAGCAGCACGATCGTGCGGCCGATCGCCGAGACCGAGCGCGAGGCTCCCGAAACGGTGAAGCCGCCGGCGTCGGCGGCGAGCCGATCGAGCCAGGCGTCGCGCGGGATGGCGTTCCCAAGTCGCGCGATCGCAAGTGCCGCTTGCGCTCCGCTCGCGCGCGTTGCGGCCGCCTCACGGGCGAACTCTTGGTAACCCGCGACTTCCATCGCGAGCCGTTGAGCCGCTCTCCGCAGCGGCGCTTCGCGTGCCAGGATCGCCTCTTCGCGCTGCGCGAGCGCGCCGAGCCGCTGCAAGCGAAGGCTCTCGATTGCGATCCCCAGGAGTGCGACGGCGACGATGACCGCAAGCCCGATCCCAAGGCGCCGCAAGAGATCGCGTTCGATCGTTGCGCCGAAGAGGGAGAGCCGGTCGCTGCGGCGCGGCAGCAAGTTCGCGCGAATCATGCGGCCGAGAGCCCGCGCGGCGCGACCGCCCACGTTGCCAGTCCGAAGGCCAGTGCCCACGGCGGCGATTCGATGTCGCCGAGGCGGAGCGGCGCGAAACGGTAGCCGTCGTCGCGCAGCAGCTCTTCGAGCGATTCGAAACGATAGCGCGTGGCGGCAACCGCAACCCGCTGCACGTCGGCGATCCCGTCGCGGCGCGCCTCGACGAGCGCCGCGCGCACCTGGGCGGCAAGCCGCTCGTCGACCAGCCGCGGCGCGAAGAGATGGGTCGGCCCGAGCGGCTCACCGAAGACGGTCAGGCTCGCACGTTCGCCGGAAAGATCGAGCAGCGCGTCGGCAGCGGTTGCGGCGCGCCGCCAGGCGCAGCTCGGAAGATCGACGGCAACCGGCCGCAGGCCCGCGGCGCGCGCGATCGAGACGATGCGTTCGACCGAGCGCAGCCGCGCGACCGAAAGCAACATTTCGTCCGAGCGGCCGGGGATCGGATCGAGCGCGACCAAACGCTCGCTGCTCGGCCATTCGACGAGCGTATCGGCTTCGAGTGCCGCGGCCCGTTCCGCTTCGGCGGCGCGCATGCGCGGCGCGAGCCGAAAGATCCGAACGACGACGTCGCCCGGCGGCGCCGCCAGGACGCACCGGCGTTCGCGCGTCCCCAACTCCTCGCAGGCGTCGCGCAGCCCGCGCGCGAGCTCGAGATCGAGCTGCGGCGCTTCGTCGCGCCTTGGAATCTCGCGGAAGGCGGTGCCGCAGACGACGAAACCGTCATCTTGCGCGCGAGCCGCGACCACGGCGACCGCATCGTTGCGCAGATCGATGCCGAGCGGAAGCGAGAACGAGGGCGAGCGTCTCACGGAGTTCCCCCTGCGATTGACATCCAGGCGAGCGGAGCGAGAAAAACGGCGAGCGCGCAGCCGAGCGCGAGATGCGGTCCGAACGGCACGCTCGCACCGCGCCGCAACCGCCCGGTATAGGCCGCGAAGGCGAGTCCGCTTGCGCTTGCGATCCCGACCGCGAGCAGCGCCCCAAAGGGACCAAGCCCGGCCCCGATCGCAAACATCGCCTTGAGGTCGCCGAGCCCGAGTGCGCGCCCGCGCGAGCGGAGATACACGACGCCGAAGGCGCCGAGCAGCAGCGCGACGCCGGCCAGCAGCACCGCAGCCGCTGCCCGTGTGACGGCCCCGGCCCGTCCTCGGGAGCCCCGCATC
>JBOHTX010000164.1:0-5083 GCA_050733855.1 Vulcanimicrobiaceae bacterium | reverse complement strand
CGTCGGGCCGAGGTCGATGGCCTTCGGCTTCTTCGCCTTGGGATCGATGAGGCGCGAACTCGAGCGTCCGTAGGCGAGCGCGAAATCTTGCAGATCGCATTCTCCGCCTTTATCGCAGATCGGACAGTCGAGCGGGTGGTTGAGCAGCAGGAACTCGAGCACCGCTCGCCGTCCGGCTTCGACGTTCGGACCGCGGGTGTGGACGACCATCCCGTCGGCAACGGTCGTGTTGCAGGCGATTTGGAGTTTCGGCGTCTTTTCGATCTCGACCAAGCAGATGCGGCAGAGCCCGGCCGGACCGAGCTTGGGATGATAGCAGTAGACCGGAATATCGGTGCGGATCGTCTTGGCGGCTTCGACGAGCAGCGTTCCCTCGGGGACGGTCACCGGCAAGCCGTCGATCTGGAGCGTGACGGTCTTGGGCTCGTTTTGCACCGGCGCCGGCGTCGGCGTTGCGCTCATGCGGGGACCGCTTCGCGCGCGCCGGCGCCCGGCTCGGCGACACCGCGCGCGCCTGGACCGCGCACGCAGGCGCGGAACTGACCTTCGAAGCGGCGCACGACCGAGGCCAAGAACGGCTCGATCGAATCCCCGAGCGGGCAGAGGTTGATCCCGGTCATCTGATGCGAAACGGAGAGGAGCATCTCGAGATCGCTTTCGAGGCCGCGCCCTTCGAGCATCCGTTGCAACGTGATCTCGAGCCAATGTCCGCCCTCGCGGCAGGGAGTGCACTGCCCGCACGATTCGAAAGCATAGAAGCGGACGAGCGCGTGCGCGGCCTTCACGAAATCGGTCGTCTCGTCGAAAAACACGACGGCCCCCGAGCCCAGCATCGTGCCGTTCTGCGCCATCGTATCGAAATCGTACGAGAGATCCAGATGCTCATCGAAGAGCGCCGCCGACGAGCCGCCGCCGGGCTGCATCGCAACGATGCGATGACCCTCACGTGGGCCGCCCGCGAGTTCGAGCAGTTCGCGCAGCGTCGTCCCGAGCGCAATCTCGTAGTTGCCGGGTTTGCGCACGTGGCCGCTCACCGAAACGACCTTGAAGCCGGGGGAGCGCTGCGGACCCGCCGAGGCGAACCACTCCGCGCCGTTGCGCAGGATGTGCGGCAGGTAGGCGAGCGTTTCGACGTTGTTGACGACGGTCGGTTCCCCATAGAGTCCGCGCACCGCGGGGAAGGGCGGCTTGAGCCGCGGCTCACCGCGCCGGCCTTCGAGCGAATTCAGCAAGGCCGTCTCTTCGCCGCAGATGTACGCGCCGGCGCCGCGTTGGACGGTCACTTCGAGCGAAAGTTCGGTCCCGAAGAGCCGCTCGCCGAGGAAGCCTGCTTCCCGCGCCTCTTCGATCGCGCGCGTGAAAATCTCCGCGCCGCGTTTGAACTCGCCGCGGATGTAGATGAACGCGTGCTTTGCGCCGATCGCATAGCTGCCGATCAAAATCCCTTCGAGCACTTGATGCGGCGTCTCCTCGAGCAGCATATGGTCCTTAAACGTACCGGGTTCGGCTTCGTCGGAATTGCAGACGAGGTAGCGCGGACGCCCGTTGTTCGGCAGAAACGACCACTTGCGGCCGGTCGGAAAGCCCGCGCCGCCGCGCCCGCGCAGCCCGCTCTTGGAAACGATCTCCGCGATCTCGGCCGGCGTGCGTTCGAGCACGCAGCGCCGCCACTGCTCGTAGCCGCCTTCCGCGCGATAGACGTCGATCTCACGCAGATTTCGCTCGCCGATCCCGGCGGTGAGCACTTTCACGAGCGGCATCCGATTACGACTCGCTCTCCGCTAGCACCGCCGCGCCGTCGGCGACCAGCCGCTCGTTCGTCGGCCGATCCCCGAGCAACGCCGGATCGCGCACGATCCGCGACAGCGTCGTGCGCCCCACCCGGTCGCCGATCCCGCCCGGATCGTCCGGATGCGAGACGTCGATCGCTCCCGCGCTGCGCCTCACCGGCTCCGGCGAGGGGTGCCAGCTCCGTTCCGGCGCCACCGTTTGCGGCAGGGGCGCGATCGCGCCGCGGCCCGCGCGCAAGTCATCGAGCAAGGCGTCGACTTTCTCCGGCGTGAGATCGTAGACGAACTCGAGGTTCACTTGCATGCACGGCGCCCGGTCGCAGGCCGCCAGACACTCGACCTCTTCATAAGAGAACGTCCCATCCGCCGTCGTTTCGAGGTTACCGACCCCAAGTCGCTCGCGAAAGCGCGCCATCACCGCGTCGGCCCCGTTCATCCGGCAGGAGAGATTGCGGCACGGGGCCAGCATATACCGCCCGACCGGCTTGCGAAAGAACAAGGTATAGAACGAGGCCGTCGATTCGACGACCGAGCGCGGCTCGCCGATCCATTGCGCCGTCTGCCCCAGCGCTTCGGGCGAAACCCAGCCCTCCTCGTCCTGAAAGGCATGCAGGATCGGCAACATCGCGCTGCGCGCCTGCCCCGCGGGAAATTGCGCGATCAAGCGCATCGCGGCCGGTTCGATTCGCGCCGCCGTCGCGGCGAAATCGCGCTCGTTCACCGGTCGACCTCGCCGAAGACCGGGTCGAGCGAACCGATCATCACCACGACGTCCGCGATCAGATTCCCCGACGCGATCAGCTTGAGCGCCTGCAGGTTGTACATCGAGGGCGGCCGCGTCCGTACGCGCCACGGCCGGTTCTCGCCGACCGAGACGACGTAATACCCAAGCTCGCCGCGCGGCGACTCGATCGCTTGGTAGACGTCGCCCGGCGGCACGCGAAACGATTCCGAGACGAGCTTGAAGTGATGGATCAGCGCCTCCATCGAGAGCGCGATCGTCTCTTTGGGCGGCGGCACGATCTTGGGATCGTCGATGGTGATCGGCCCGAGCAGGTCGAGCTTCGGGCGAACCTGCGCGACGATCCGCATCGCTTCGTCCATCTCGTCGAGCCGCACCAGGAAGCGCGCGTAGGCATCGCCTTCGCTGCGGGTCGGCACGTCGAAACGGTAGTTCTCGTAGCCGCAGTACGGGAACGCCTTGCGCACGTCGTAGGCGATCCCGCAGGCGCGCAGGCTTGGACCGGTGAGCCCCCAAGCAACGGCATCCTGCGGCGCGATGGTGCCGATATCGATCATGCGATCGCGCCAGATCGGATTGTTCTGCAGCAGCTCGCGCAGATCGTGCAACCGCCCGGGAAATTTTGCGATCAACGCATCGAGCTTGCCGAGAAATCCCTCGGGCAGATCGGCTGCGAGCCCGCCGACGCGCAGATAGTTCGGGTGCATGCGCGCGCCGCCCGAGAGTTCGATGAGATCGAGGATATCTTCGCGCAGATCGAAGGCGTAGAAGAACGGCGAGATCGCGCCGAGATCGATCCCCCCGGTCCCGAGCCAGACGCAGTGCGAGGCGATCCGCGAAAGTTCGGCGAGCAGCACGCGGATCGCTTGCGCGCGCTCCGGAATGCGGTCGTCGATTCCCAAGAGCCGCTCGACCGCGAGGTAGTAGCAGAGCGCGTTGCCGAGCGGATTGAGGTAATCCATCCGCTCGATCACGGTCGAGGCTTGCGACCAGAAGAGGTTTTCGGCCGACTTCTCGATGCCGGTGTGGAGATAGCCGATCTCCATCTCGGCGCTCTCGACGATCTCGCCCGAGACCTCGACGAGCACTTGCAGAACGCCGTGGGTCGAGGGGTGCTGCGGACCCATCGAGAGCGTCATCCGCGAGCCCTTACGTTCGACGACGTCGAGGGTACGCGGCGGGGGCGGCGGGGTCGTGGGCGTCGGCGGCACGCTCGGCGTGCTCATGCGCGCGGCTCCGGTTCGCTCGGCTGCGCATCGCGTTCGTGCTGTTTCTGGAGAGCGGCCGCGACGCGCCCGGCCGGCGGTGCGCCGGCGACCAGGTTGCTCTTGAGCGCGAAGGGCGGACGCGGTGTCCGCTCGCGCGCCGGGCCGCGCAACGGATAGTCTTTGCGCAGCGGATGGCCTTCCCAATCGTCGGGCATCTGGATCCGGCGCAGGTTCGGGTGCCCTTCGAAGACGATTCCGTAGAGATCGAAAATCTCGCGTTCGGCCCAATCGGCGCACGGCCAGAGGTCGGCGACCGAGGGCACGCGCGGATCGTCGCCCGCGACGCCGACGAGCATCCGCATCCGCCGCGGCCTGCCGACCGCCGCGACGTTCGACGGTACGGTCGGCAGCGCAAGCAGATGGTAGGCGAGATCGAAGCGCGGCACCCGTTCCAGGTAGTCGACGCCGCCGATATCGAGCAGGTGCGTCAAGCCGGCTTCTTTGAGCGCGACCAGGCGCGCGCGCAGCTCGTGCGGTGCGACCCGCACGATCTCGGCGTCGTCGAGCGGGGGACGAACGTCCGTCGGGTCGAGCGCGCGGCCGGCGATCGACGGGGCCTGTGGGCTCGGCATGCGCGCTATGCTCGGGCGAGGAGTCCGCCGCGTCCGCCTTGGCGGATCTGCTGCTGGATCAGGTTCACGGCGTAGAGCAAGCCGTCGGGTGTGGGCGGACACCCCGGGACGTAGACGTCGACCGGGACCACGGTATCGACGCCCTGGATGATCGCGTAATTATCGAAGACGCCGCCGGAACTGGCGCAGGCGCCCATCGAGATCACCCATTTCGGATCGGCCATCTGATCGTAGAGGCGCTTGATGATCGGCCCCATCTTCTGGGAGACGCGTCCCGAGACGATCATCAGGTCGGCTTGGCGGGGAGACGAGCGAAAGACCTCGGAACCGAGGCGCGCGATGTCGTAGGTGGCATCGGTCACGCTCATCATCTCGATCGCGCAGCAGGCCAGGCCCATCGTCAACGGCCAGACGGAATTGCTTTGCGCGATGCGCGCGACGTCGTCGAGCTTCGCCAGCAAGAAATCTCCCGGACCGCTCAGCGCCACTCGAATCCCCCCTTTCGCCACACGTAAGCGTACCCGATCCCGAGGACGACGACAAAGACAATCATCTCCAGGAGGCCGGGAGCGCGCAGGGCACGCAGTTGGACTGCCCAGGGGAAAAAGGAGGCCGCTTCGACGTCGAAGATCACGAACAGCATCGCGATCAGGTAGAAGCGGATCGGGAAGCGGCCGCCGACCATCGAGGTCGGCTCGACGCCGCACTCGT
>JBOHTX010000163.1:0-5130 GCA_050733855.1 Vulcanimicrobiaceae bacterium | reverse complement strand
CCGGCCGCGACGTCCCAAGGACTCAGGTCGAATTCCCAAAAGGCGTCGAAGCGGCCGCAGGCGACGAAAGCGAGGTCGAGCGCGGCTGCGCCGTCGCGCCGCACGGCTTGCGCGAGCTCCGAGAGCCGCGCGAAGAAGCGGCCGTTGCGCGCGAAGTGCGCGGGCTTGAAGCCCGTGCAGACCATCGCTTCGCCGAGCGAGGCGACCCGCGAGACCGCGAGCGGTTCGCCGTTGCAGGTCGCGCCCCCGCCGCGGCGCGCCGCGAACAATTCGCCGAGTGCCGGCGCGAACACGACGCCGGCCTGCACGTCGCCCGCGCGCTCGTAGGCGATCGAGACGCAGTAGAGCGGATAGCCGTGCGCGTAGTTGGTCGTGCCGTCGAGCGGATCGACGATCCAGCGCTCGTCCGCGCTACCGGCGCGGGTACCGCCTTCTTCTCCGAGGATCGCCGCGTGCGGTGTCGCGGCCCGCAGCCGTGCGACGATCAGCGCTTCGCTCTCGCGGTCGGCGGCGGTCACCAAGTCGGCGCGTTGCCCCTTCTCCGCCGTCTCGAGCGGTCTGCCGACCCGGGCGAGCAAGAGCGCGCCCGCTTCGCGCGCGACCTCCACGGCAGTCTGATACGGGTCCACGGCTCCTCCGCGCAAAAGCAGGGCGACGATGGTCCTGCGCCTGTTCACCGCATTCGAAGCGGTCGCCCTCGGTTTGTGGCTCGGCTCGATGGCCGGCTTCGCCTTCCTGTTTGCCCCGATCGCGATCAAGGTGGTGCCGCGGCTCGACACCTTTGCGACGCTGGTCGAGCGCACGCTGCAGGCGCTAGCGAGCTTCGGGTACGTCTGCGGTGCGATTGCGATCCTGTGCGCGCTCGTCCGCGCAAGCGAGCCTTCGCAGCGGGTGAGCACTCTCGTTCGCGTCGTCCTGATCGCGCTTGCGTTCGCCGGAACGGCCTACGAGACGCGGACGATCATCCCAACGATGTCCGCGCTCGCGCGCGAGATCGGCGGCCCGATCGATTCGGTCCCGGCCGATGACCCGCGACGCGTCGCCTACGGCCGCCAACACCGCAACTCGACCCGCGCTTACGGTTTGTCCTTCATCTGCGCGCTCGGGGCGCTGGCGCTCGCCGCCGGCACGAGCCCAGGGGGCACGCCGCCCCGCTCTTAAAGGTTGACCTTCCTCTCGGCGCGCGGCTATACTGAAGGCGGACATCTCGATAGGTGAGGCGTCTGCGAGACACATAAGCCGCTGCCCGGAAACGTCGAAAGACGCCAAGCGGGTGGAACAGGCTCCGCCGACCTAAGGCGGCGCTCAAAGCGGCTGACGGAACGGCTCCGTCTACGGTGCGCAGTGCCAAAGCTCGAAGCGACGGAGATGTAGGCTCGCCCCTTCGGAACGCGCCTCCAGACTCGCTTCACGTCGGCGGTCCGCTGTGCTGAGAGGGGGTGATACGAGATGGCGTTCCACGACGGGTATCTTTCCGAGATCGTCGGACGGCCCGCGGTCGTCGAGGATGGAGGTCCGCGCCGGACGGTCGGCAAGGTCACCGATTTCGTCGTCGGCACGCCCGACGAAGTCTTTCCGCGCATCGAAGCGATCGTGGTGCGCACGAGCGGCGGCGAGCGCGCGGTTCCGCTCTCCGAGGTCCGCGAGGTCGACGCGGGCGGCGCGGTCTCGCTGCTGTGCGAGCCGACGATCCCCGCGCTCCCGGACGAGCACGCACTGTACGCGATTCGCGACCTCTTCGATAAGCAGATCGTCGACGTCGACGGCCGCAAGGTCGTGCGCATCAACGATCTCGAGGTCGCCAACACCGGCGGGCAACTGCGGGTCGTTGCGGCCGACATCGGTATCTCGGGTTTGTTGCGGCGCCTCGGCCTCGGGCGGATCGCGCCGCAACTGGTCGAGCGAGTTCCGCGCGCACTGATCGCCTGGGACAACGTCGCGCCGATCTCCGATCTCAATCCCTCGCAGGTCCGTCTTTCGGTCTCGGGCCGGCGCCTGGCGCGCCTACATCCCTCCGAGCTTGCCGAGATCATCGGCGAGCTGTCGGCCCAGGATGCCGCCCGCGTGGTCGGCTCGCTCGACGACGAGACGGCGGCCGATGCCTTCGAACACCTCGATGCCGAACGGCAGCGCTCGATCATCGAAGACCTAGGGACCGAGCGGGCCGCCGAGATCGTCGAGGAGATGGATTCGGACGATGCCGCCGACCTGCTCGGCGAGCTCGACGAAGCGCAGCGCAGCGAGTTGCTCGCGAAGATGGAAGATCGCGAGCACGCGGGCGAACTCGAAGAACTGGTCGAGTACGCGCCCGATAGCGCGGGCGGCCAGATGACGACCGATTACGTCTGGATCTACCCGCACCGCACCACCGAAGCGACGATCGGGAAGCTGCGCGAACTCGCTCCGCAAACCGAGTTCATCTACTACCTTTACGTCGTCGACCGGCGGCAAAAGCTGATCGGCGTGCTCTCCTTGCGCACCCTCTTGCTGGCACTGCCGACGGCCTTCATCCACAAGCTGATGCAGACCGATATCGTCAGCGTCGAACCCGGGACGCCGGCCCAAGAAGTCGCTTCCGCGATCGCGCGCTACGATCTGCTCGCGCTGCCGGTGCTCGATCCCGAAGGCCGGATTCTGGGGATCGTCACGGTCGACGACGCGATCGACGCGATCATCCCCGAAAAGATCGCCGAATCGCTGCCGCGCTTGGTCCGCCACGGCGAGCGGGAGCGGCGCCATGTCGCAAGCTGAACTGGGGGCGGCGGCCCCGCTCGTTCCTCCGCGCCGCCGGCGGCCTTCGCTTTGGCGCTCGCTCGTGATGTTCTTCTCGATCATCGGGCCTGGGATCATCACCGCCAACGCCGACAACGACGTCGGCGGAATTGCGACCTACTCGCTCGCAGGAGCGCAATTCGGCTACACGATGCTGTGGCTCTTGATCCCGCTCACGGTCGCCTTGATCGTCACCCAAGAGATGTGCGCGCGCATGGGGGCCGTCACCGGCAAGGGCCTGGCCGACCTCATCCGCGAGAACTTCGGCGTCAAGGTGACGGCCGTGGTGCTCGTGCTCTTCGTGCTCGGCGATCTCGGTAATACAGCCGCCGAGTTCGCCGGCATCGCCTCGGCCTCGCCGATCCTGCAGAGCTATGCCGCCTCGCCCGTCGCGCTGCTGCTCTCGAAGTTCGTGCTCGTCCCGTTGGCGGCGCTCTTCGTCTTCACGATGGTGACCCGCGGCAACTACAAGATCGTCGAACGGGTCTTTTTTGCGTTCTGCGTCGTCTACCTGGCCTACGTCGGCAGCGCGCTCCTCGTCCACCCCGATTGGGGCGCCGTGTTGCATGCGACCGTCGTCCCGCACTTCACGCCGAACGCCGCCTATATCCTGACCGCGATCGGCGTGATCGGCACCACGATCTCGCCCTGGATGCAGTTCTACATTCAATCGGCGGTCGTCGAGAAAGGCGTGCGGATCAAGGAGTACCCCTACTCGCGGCTCGACGTCGTCAGCGGCTGCGTGATCACGGACGTGATCGCCTTCTTCATCATCGTCTCGAGCGCCGCCACGATCTTCGCCTACAACGCGCACGTCCCGGCGGGCCACCACCCGCTCGTGATCAACGACGCCGGCGACGTCGCCGCGGCGCTCGCGCCGCTGGCCGGCAAATACGCCTCGCTGCTGTTCGCGCTCGGGCTACTCAACGCCGCGATCTTCACCGCCTCGATCCTGCCGCTCTCGACGGCCTACTACGTTTGCGAGGCCTTCGGCTTCGAATCCGGCGTCGAGCAGCGCTTTCGTAGCGCACCGGTCTTCTACTCGTTCTATCTCGCCCTGATCGTGATCGGCGGCGGCTTCGTGCTGATCCCCGGCGCCCCGCTCTTGGCCACGATCTTCTACTCGCAGGTCCTCAACGGCGTGCTCTTACCGATCCTGCTGGTGCTGATGCTGATCCTCATCAACGATCGCCGCCTGATGGGCCGCTACGTCAACGGCCTCGCCTTCAACGTGGTCGCTTGGGCAACCGTCGCGGTGATGGGAATGCTGACGCTGGTCTCGGTCGTCCAACAGCTCGTCGCGCCCTCAGGGGTCGGGTAAGCAGCCTGCGCTACGCGAAGTAGATCCAGCGCCAAATTTGGTACGGCTGGGAGCAGTTTCCCGGCATCGAAATCGTCGGACCGTAGACGATTTCGTGGGCGGGGAGCAGGACCGCGTGCTCGAGCGGCTCGGGATAGTCCTTGGCGGTTGCATTGAATCCGAAGATGAGTGCCGCCGCGCGGTCGCCGCTATTGCGGAAGCGAACCGCGAGCCGGCGCTCCTTGCCGACCGCGCTACAGCTCGCCGAGAAGCGCAGCGTCGTGGTCGCTCCGTCGTTTTTGAGCGCCACCCACTCGTCCCACGTCCGCGGATCGTTCGAAACGGGCGCCACCGAGAAATTCCCGGTGCGGGTGACGTAGCGCTGCACGAATCGTTTGAAGGTGGCGACGGTCACCCCGACCGACTGATAGCTGACCCAGGGCTGGACGGTCCGCGGGCACGGCCCGGCAAACGGGATCGTGGCCCCTTCGGCGCGTGAGTGAGCCGGCAGATAGAGCCCGTACGGCTCGACCGGTGCGGACGAATGCGAGTTCGTCACGGTGTACATGAACGCAACCGGCAGATCGCCGCTGTTGGCCGCTTCGTAGCGCTGCAAGTGGATCCCGCCGAGATCGTCGCAGCCCACGCGGCTTGCGACCATCGGCAGGTGCGAGATCGTGGAGGTCCACGTCCCCCACGGGACCGCGCGGTCGAGCGGCGGAAGGTTCGCAACCGGGAGCGGCGACCTTCCCGTAATCGGCGTCGCTCGTGCCGCAGCAGTCTGCAAGGCCCGTGGCGTGGAGTATCCGGACGGCGTCGGGGTCGTCACCGGCCCCGGAACGTGCGAGACGATGATCCGCCAGCCGAGCACCACGAGCACGAGCGCGGCCAGCGCCGTTCCCACCCCGAATTTGCGCCCGAAGGGTCCGCCGGGCGCCATCGGTGCGCGCGCGGGTTCCGCCGGGCGCTCCGGCTGCGGGCCGACTGCAACCTGCGGCTTCGGCTCGGGCTTCGGCTCCGGCGGGGCTTCGGCTTGCGGGCGGCTCGCCGTTGTGGGC
>JBOHTX010000162.1:0-5131 GCA_050733855.1 Vulcanimicrobiaceae bacterium | reverse complement strand
GCCGGTGCGGGCACGGCCGGCGGCTCCTCGGTCGCGGCTCCCAGCGCCCGCAGCATCTCGTCGGTCGCCCGCAGCGCGACTCGCGCCAGGCGCCCGTTGATCGGAAAAGCGATCTCGTTGATTTCGGCTTCGTCGAGCAGTCGCAGCACCTCAGCAAAGCCGGCACCCTGGTCCTTGGGGCTGTGTGCGTCGGCCCCGACCGAGATCATGATGCCGCGCTCCTTGGCCTTGCGGATCAGCCGCAGGTTGGCCGCGCGGTAACGCGCCAGCTGCGCCTCGTCGCCGGCGAAGTAGCGGTAGAAGTAGCGGGCGTTGAGTTCGATCGCTTTTCCGTGCTCGGCGCAGGCCGCGAGCAGGCGATCTTCGTGGCGTTCGAGCGTCGCTTCGTCGGGCCAATGGCCGAATTTGGCCGGCACGTAAAAGTGCGCGACGATATTCCCGGGGAGCTTCTCGATCGCTTCGAGCAGCTGCGCCATGTACAGCTCCCACGTGCGCTCGATGCCCACGATCTCGAAGAACTCTTTGAATTCCGGATTGTCGAAGGGCCACATCCAGTTCTCGCCGTGTTGCGGGTGCGCGATCGGCAGGAAGTGAACCGCGCGGATCAGCGCGTCGGGCCGCATCGCGTCGACGATGTTTTGCGCGTCGGGGCGGCTGCGCGGATCGTTATCGACCTCGGCGCCGATCGAGAAGCGCATCCCGCGGCGCAACGCCTCCGAAACGACCGCGGCGTGGCCGACGTCGACGCCGGCGGTTTCGGCGGCCCCGTAGAGATCGCCGGCATGGGCCAGGTTGAGCGCGCGGCGCACGAGATTGACGGCGGCCGGATCTTCGAACGTGAGGAAGTTGACGTGGTCGGCCACCATCATGAAGCGGGGCGCGCCGCGCCGGGCCGCGTGATAGAACCACAGGAACAGCACTCGGGCCGTATACGGAATCGGGCGTTCCTCGGCAAACGGCTTGTGCTCGCCCTTGGCGTGGCCGTGCGTATCGGGGATCGCGGCGATTCGCGGATCCTCCGTGGGTGCGGCCGGCGCACTCTCGGACCCTAGACGCTTCAGGATGGAACCTCGAACGGATTCCGCCCGGCGCGTACAGCGGGCGGAGGGAACGCCGGGCTGGAACTCGGCAGGTTCGGTACGTTTCGCGAAGCGCATCGCTCCGCCATCTTTTTCAAGCGCGCGTTCGCGCAAAAAAAAAAGCCCGCCGGTCGTCCGGCGGGCGGATTGGTGGGAACGGTGCGTGCGCTCCTAGGCGAGCGCACCTCCGATCATCGTTAGTCTACTGGGTAACTCCGGATTGTGAACGATGACCACCCCCTTTCGTCCGCCGTCCCTCCGCTCGTATTTTTCTGGAGGCCGACGGACCGCTTACGAGCGGCGAGTTCGCAGCGAGCCTTCCGGGGCCTGCTCGCGGAGGCGGCGCCCGCTTGCGACCGGGTAGCCCTCGAGCTCAAGGATACGCGCTTTCATTTCCAGGCCGTAGCCGTACTCGTGCAGGGAGCCGCTCGCATCGACCACGCGATGACAGGGGAAGAAGAGCGCGAGCGGGTTGCGGGCCATCACTTGCCCGACCGCACGGGCCGCCTGCGGATGGCCGATTTCACGCGCAATCCAGCCGTACGAGCGAACCTCGCCGGGCGGGATCGCAGCGGCCGCCAAGAGCGCCGCGCGTTCGAATACGCTCAGCTCCGAGGCATCGATCCACTCGGGGTCGGCGCGCCAGGTGCGAAAGAATTCCGCCAACGCGCGGCCGACCCAATGGGGCGCTTTCGAGCGGCAGACCGGCCGCCGCAAGCGGCGCGCGATCCGCTCGGCCACGTGCTCCGTGGGTTCGCCGTCGTCGAAGCCGACGTAGGTGAATTTGTGCCCGCGCCAGGCGACGTCGAGTTCGCCGAGCGGCGAGGAAACCGTCGCAAACTCGTCGGGCGCCGGCGGACTGCTGCGGCTGCGTAGCATCGCGATGTGCGCTAGGATGCGCGGAACCAAGTTCTGCGAGGGCTCCACGATCGGCAGGCAGGTCAAGCAATAGGCGACGCCCTCGAGTTCGTTGTAGGCGTCTTGACAGGTCTTGCAGCGGCGCAGGTGGATGACCGCGTCGTCCCGCTTGGGCTCGAACTCGTCCCGCTGGTCGTCCCAGATCGCTTCGACATCACGACACCGCATGGGCAGTTTCTCCGTTGGGGACCATCCGGCCGACTTGCGGGCCGAGGATGCGACGCAGGATTCGAACCGCTCGATGGACGTGCGACTTCACGGTACCGATCGGCTGACCCAGAATCTCGGCGATCTCCGGATGGCTGCGCCCCTCGATGAAGCGCAGCGTCGCGGCGGCTCGAAGATGCATGGGTAGTTGCAAGAGCGCGGACTCGACGAGCGCAAGATCGGTGCCGCGCTCGACGATCTGCTCCGGCTGCTCGGGACCTTCGCTGGTTGCGTTGAGCAGTGCATCGGGATCGGCCAGCGAATCGAGCGCCACATTGGTGGGACGCTTGGCTCGCAGACGATTCCGCGTAACGTTCAACGTAATGGTGTAGAGCCAAGGTTGCAGCCGCAGCTCGGAACGCTGCTCGAAGCTCATCTTTCCAAGTGCCCGAAAAGAGCGCACGAAGGCGTCTTGGACGATTTCCTCAGCGTCCTCGCGATTGCCGGTCATCCGCAGCGCAAAGCCGTACAACCGCCGCTGGTACTCGTCGACGATGCGCTCGAAACGCTCGACGGAGGGAGCATCCTGCGTCGGATGTGCATTCGTTCGTTGGACGGTCGACGCCGGGGCCGAAGCCGACGCTCGAGGAACCACGCAAATCTCCGGGAGGAGGAGCGGGCAAGAGCGCTCATACGCGCCCAATAACCGCGCCCTCGAGTGCGAAGTTTCGGCGCTTCTGCGGTCACCGTACCGCGCCCTCGCCGAGCGCCTGGCCCGGGACCGCCCGGAGCGCGCGGCGATAGACGATCGTGATCGGCTCCCGCTGGGCGCGGTCGATGACGTCGCCGACGATCGTAACGGTCGCCTCCAGGCTCGCGAGCAAGCTCGACGAGCGGTCGTAGTAGGCGGTGCCCTGCATCTCGATCGTGCCGCTCAACTCGGTTGCGGGGCGGTCGGGGAGCGCGCCGCGCAGGGGCCCGTGGGCATCGAAGCGCACGCCGACCACGCGCTGCCCGGCGAGCCGAGCGCTCCCGACGCTCTCGAGTTCGCCGTGCAGGGTCGCACCGGCCATCGGCGCCGGAAAGTCGAAGGGGATCGGCGCATCCAGCCGGGCGAGGTCGTCGAGCGTCCGGCGGTCGAGCGAAACCGAAAACGGTTGGTTGAGGACGGTCAGGTAGTCGGGGTCGTGGTCGGCCGAATCGACGACCGTGCCGTCGGGGAGGATGTCGGCGACGAACGAGCAGTGGCCCGGCGTCGTCGCGGTGCCGTCGCTACGTTCGTAGGCCGCCAAGACCGAAAACCGGGTCATGCTTCCGTGCGGCTGCACGCTCAAGGTTTCCGTCCCCCGATACGTGATCGCGCTCACCAGCGCCCCGGAGCCGACCGTGAAGCGGTCGGTGCCGGCGACGGCATACCGTTGATCCGCGAGCGCCGTACGGCACACAGCAAGCAACGCCGCGAGGCCAAACGCGCAGGCGACCAGCGATGCTCGGAACATCTCCCTTCTGTTAACTCATCTTTTCATGCAGCGGTTTTGGCGTTCGTCTCGGGGGGAATCGGCGGGCCGCGCGGGCATAACGGCATCTCGATGGGTCGCCGGGGCCGAAAGCTGCTGTTAGCGCTCGCCCTGCTGGCGTGCGGCGTCGGCATGACGTCGGCGCGGGCAGCGGAGACGCTGGCTCTGAACGAGCGGCTGCAGCGCATCTACCTGACGGCCTACGATACCGCGCTCAACCGCCACGCCTTCCGGGAGAGCGACGGGACGACCTACGTTTCGACCGGCGACATCCAAGCCGAGTGGCTGCGCGACGCGAGCGCAACCATGGAACCGTACATTCCCGACGCAGCCGACGACGAGCGCGTCGCCGAAGACCTGCGCGGCGTCCTGCAGCGCGAGGCCAAGTACATCCTGATCGATCCTTACGCGAACGCCTTCACCGCGGACTATGGGGTGGTCGAGGAAAAGTTCGAGGTCGATTCGCTGCTCTACCCGATGTGGTTTGCCGAGCACTATTTCCGCGCGACCGGCGACCGCTCGATCTTCACTCCGGTCGTGCAGCGGGCCTTCGAACGCGTGCTCGCCGTCCTGCGCACCGAACAGCGGCACGAGCAACGCTCACACTATCGCAATCCCGATCTCGCCGGCGGCGGCCGCGGCAGTCCGGTCACATACACCGGGATGATTTGGACCGGCTTCCGCCCCTCCGACGATCCGGCACGCTACCAGTACAATATCCCCGACAACATGTTCGCGGTGGTCGTCCTGCGTGGGCTGACCAGGATCGAACGCGACGTCTACCACGACCCGGCCGATGCCGAGAGCGCCTGGGGGCTCTCGATTCAGGTGCAGGCCGGAGTCGAGCAATACGGTACGATCACGGTCAAAGGGATCGGCAAGATGTATGCCTACGAGGTCGACGGCCTCGGCCACTACAATCTGATGGACGACGCCAATATCCCATCGCTGCTTTCCATCCCCTACATCGGCTACGAGGACGCGCACGACCCGCTCTACACGAGCACGCGCAAGTTCGTCCTGTCTTCGCGCAACCCGTACTATTACAGCGGAACGTTCGCAAGCGGCGAGGGGAGCCCGCACACGCCGCAGGGCTACGTCTGGCCGCTGGCGCTGATCATGCAGGCGTTGACCTCAACCAACCCGGCCGAGGTGCGGCGCGTCGAGGGTTATATCGCGGCCTCGGATACCGGCGATCACCTGCTGCACGAGTCGTTCGATGCAAACCATCCAAAAGAGTTCACGCGCGAAGATTTCGCCTGGCCGAACGCCCTCTACGCCGACCTCGAACAGCGCGGGTACCGGTAGCCCGAGGCGGCGCACAAGGAGCCTGTCGGGCTATGGTACGTGTCCGTCTTCGGCCCGCCTTTTGTCCGAAGACTTCGTTGCTCATCGGTCATGAAGCTACGGCTTCACTCCCTCTTCGCGCCTCGTCTTCGAACAAAATTCGGAGCCGAATCCGAACACGCC
>JBOHTX010000161.1:0-5152 GCA_050733855.1 Vulcanimicrobiaceae bacterium | reverse complement strand
GGAAAACGCCGGCCCGTTCCCGTACCAACGTGGGTCGACGCTGCCGTGCTGGTAGCCTCAAACCGCTCGGATCGCGCACGCGGGGCGATTCGGGTGTTCTCTGCCGCGTCGCGTCGTGTAAGGAAGGGCTCGTGGCAGAACATCAGGCGCAGGCCTACCAGGACCCGGGATCGCCCGAGGAGCAATCGCGGCGCACGTTTCTCGCGAACGTGACCGTGGGCGTCGGCACCATCATCGGGCTCGTGGTCGCGGTTCCGGTCCTTGGTTCCCTTGTCCCTGAATCGCTGCTCGATCCGGAAAAATCTGCCGGCGGCGTCTGGGCGCCGCTCTCGGCGACCGAGCTGACGTCGCTCCAAGCGGCCGCGACCAAGCCCGCCAAAATGGATATCAGCTTCCGCTTCCAGGACGGCTACCTGCCCCCATCCGATCAGACCACGAACGTCTGGGGCGTGCGGATGTCGGCCGACCAGATCGCGAACTTCAAAACCGAACGGCCCGACCTGTTCCGCCCCGGCGGCGAAACAACGTACGATCCGTTCACGCAGGTCGGCCAGATCGGCTTCGTCATCTTCAGCCCGATCTGCCCGCACCTCGGCTGCGCCTACCAGTGGGATTCGAGCGCGAACATCTTCGCCTGCCCCTGCCACGGCTCGAAGTACACGCTGCTCGGCAAACACATCGCCGGACCGGCCCAACGCGGGCTCGACCCGCTCCCCTTCCGCGATAAAAGCGGCACGGCAGCCGTCACCTGGATCGTGTACAAAGGCAACGACCCCGATCGCGTCGTCGTCTCGTACACGTAAATGCACGACCCACTCGGAGAAACGGCGTGAGCGTCATCAATTGGATCGACCAGCGAACCGGGCTCGTCAGTCAGATCGACGGTTTTCTCACCGAAGACGTCCCCGGCGGCGCCAGCTACTGGTACGTTTTCGGAAGCGCCACCATCTTCTTCATGATCTTGCAGTTCGTGACGGGGATTTTCCTCACGTTCTTCTACGCGCCGTCGGCCGCGACCGCATGGGAATCGACTCGGTACATCTACACGCAGGTTCCCTTCGGCGAGTTCGTGCTCTCGCTGCACTTCTGGGGTGCGACGGGGATGATCGCGCTGATGTTCATGCACCTCTTACAAGTGTTGTTGTGGGGCGCCTACAAGGCGCCGCGCGAGATCATGTGGGTGGTCGGGATCATCATGCTGGTCGTCACGCTCGTGCTCGGGCTGACCGGCTACCTCCTACCGTGGGATATGAACGCCTACTTCGCCTCGAAGGTCGCGATCACGATCGCTTCCTCGGTACCGTTCGTGGGCAATGCCGTTCAGCAATTTCTGGCAGGCGGTCCCTCGATGGGGACGCTTACGATCGGCCGTTTCTTCGGCCTGCACGTTTGGCTGATGCCGGCGATCCTGGCATTGCTCGCGGTCTTGCACCTCGTCATCTTTCGCCACAACGGTTCGGCCGGGCCGCCGTCGGATTCCGAGAACAAGCGTCTGCCGCAAGGACGCTTCTGGCCCAATCAGATGTTCATGGACGCGACCGCTTCGTTCGCGGTCTTCACAATCATCGTGTTGCTCTCGATCTTTGCCCCGGCGCCGCTCGATACCAAAGCCGATCCGAATCAAAACTTCAATCCCTATCCGGCCTGGTATTTCTTGGCCCTTTACGGGCTCTTACGCGCCTCGGGGCAAGTCCCGGCGTTCATGCTCTCGATCTCGAACCTGTTGGCGACCGTCGTCATCCCCGGCGTCATCGTGCTGTTCTTGATCGTGTTCCCGTGGCTTGACCGCAACCCGAGCCGCCGCCTCTCGCGGCGCCCGTGGGTGCTCGGGGTGACCGCGCTCGCCGTGATCGTCTCGGTCGGCCTCACGCTCTACAGCCAGTTCGCGGTGCAAGCCGAACAAGCCGCCGCGGGCTCCGTTCCGTTCTGGGGCCTGTCTCCGGCAGTCGCCCACACCGAAGCGCCGGCGATCGGCGGCTTGCAAGTCGCCGCCGCGAAGGCGCACGCCGCGCAACTCTTCTCGACGAACTGCGCGAGTTGCCACGGCGCGACCGGCATGGGCCAGCCCGGCGTCTTCCCCCCGCTCGCCGGCAACGCGTACGAGACCGGCGACCCGAACGCCGTGATCCACACCGTCCTGTATGGCCGCCACGAGAAGATCACCGTCAACGGTAAGACGTACGACGCCCAGATGCCGCCCTGGAAGGGCAGCCTCTCCGACGCCGATCTCGCCGCCGTGATCAGCTACGTCCGCAGCTCCTGGGGCAACAACGCCGGCCCCGTCACCGAAGCCCAAGTCGCCAAACTCGCCAAACTCGCGAAGTAGCGCCGCCCCGCGCTCGCGCGGCCTCAATCTGCGCAGGGCGCACCCTCGTAGAGCACGAGCAGATCGCGGCCCGCGCGCGCGACGATGCGGCGCGTTCGCCCGAAGCTCGGATCGGCGATCGCATCCTGCGGCGAGGTCACGACGAAGACGCGCGGCGCCGCGCAGACCGCGTGCCGAAAATCGCCGTCGCCGGACTCGCCGGGATCTCCCGGGGCAGCGAGCTGCGCGACGACCGGCGCGGTGTAGAACAACAGCGCGTTGCCGCCCGAAACGCCTTCGATCGCAACCGCATCGCCGGGACGCCGGTCGCGCTGGACGATCGCCGCAAGTTGCGGAATCGGCTTGAAGCGTTCGACCAGCGGCTCACCGAGCACCGCGATGATCGTCATCGCCACCGCGCTTGCGCCCGCGAGCGCAAACGGCGCGAACCAGGCGCGCTCGCGGCTGCGCCAGAGCAGCCACATCGCGAACCACCCGGCCAGCACCACCAGCCCCAGCCCTGCGAAATCGCTGCGCAACTGCTGCAGATCGCTCGTCAGCCGATTGTCGTGCGAGAACGCCCACAGCGCGAAGCCCAGCACCGCAACGCCGGCCGGGACGAGCGCCGTCCAGGCCAGGGCCGCGCGCCGCTTGGGCGCGTCCGCGACCGCATCGAACCACAGCGCAACCAGGATCGCGAGCGCCGGCAGTTCGAGCGCGATGTAGTTCGGTAGCTTCGTCTGCGCAAAACTGAAAAAGACGAACGGCACAACCGTCCAAACGAGCGCAAAGCGCGCCAGACTTCCCTCGCGCGAGCGCGCCGCGCGCCAGGCATCGGCGAGTGCAGGCAGCAAAAAGGCCGACCACGGAAAGAAGCCGAGGATCACGACCGGGACGTAATACCACAGCGGTCCGCTCTGATTTTCGATCGTGCCGAGATAGCGGCCCACCGTGTAGTGGCCGATCATCAGCGAGAAGGCCGCCGGCCCGGCCGCCCGCAGGAGCGCGAGCGCCCAGGGAGCGATGAGCGCCGCGCCGAGCGCCGTCGCGAGCAGCGCATCGCGCAGGGAGGGAAGCACGAGCGGCGTTCCGGCGCGGCGCTCCCAAACGGCCCACGGGACCAGCACGATCGCGGGAATGGCGAGCGCGACCGGGCCCTTCGCCAGGATCCCGAGCGCGATTGCGGCCGCACCGAGATACCAGAGCCGGCGCGGACCGCCGCGCGCCGCACCGTACCACGCCAGGATTGCGACCGCGACCGCCAGATCGAGCAGCGCGTCCATGATCGCAAGGCGCCCCACGACCGCTTGCATGAGCGCGGTCGCCAGCACGACGCTCGCCAAGATCGCCGTGCGCAGATCGCGCGCGCGCGCGACCGCGTAGCCGAGCGCGCCGCCCATCGCGATGGTGGCCAGCGCCGACGGCAGGCGCAGCGCAAACTCGCTCGTTCCGAAGAGCTTTGCAAACAGCGCCGCCAGCCAGAAATAGAGCGGCGGTTGGATGAACCAGGGCCGCCCGTTCAGGTGCATCACGACCCAGTTTCCGGAGAGCAGAATTTCGCGCGCGACCTCGCCGTAGGCCGTCTCGCTATTGTCCCACAGCGTCCCGACCCCGAGGCCCGGGAGCGTGGTTATGGCGGCCGCGAGCGCCCCGATCAGCGCCGCCCGCCACGCTCCGCGCATCACCTCCACGGGGTTGGCAGCGGCCTCGGAATCTCCCGCGAAGCAACCCGCCGCGCCGCGTCGAAGAGCGCGCGATGCTTCCGATCGGGCTCGAACTGCGCGGCCGGCGCGCCGTCGTGATCGGCGGCGGCGCCGTTGCCGAACGCAAGGTGCGCGCCCTGCTCGCAGCCGGCGCCGACGACGTGATGGTGATCGCGCCCGACGTCCATCCCGCGCTCGAGTCGGCCGCAAACGAGGGCCGCATTCGGCTCGAGCGCCGTGCCTACGCGCCGCACGATCTTGCCGGCGCGCGCCTGGTTTTCGCAGCCACGAACGCGCCCGCACTCAACGCCGCGGTGGTGCGCGAGGCGCGTTCCCGCGGCGCGCTCGTCGACGACGCCAGCGATGCCGCAAACTCCGATTTCTTCTCCGCCGCGACGCACCGCGTCGGACCGCTCACCTTCACGGTCGATAGCGGCGGGGGCGCACCGGCCTTCGCGAAGCGCTTGCGGGCCGAGCTGCAGACGCACTTCGACGAGCGTTACGGCCGCGCCGCAGAAACGCTCGCCGGACTGCGGACGCTGGTGGTGGCAAGCGTTCCGCCGGCGGAGCGGGCGGCGCTGCTCGCGCGCCTCGCGGCGCGGCCGCTCGACGAACTCGCCGCGCTCGAGCCCGCAAGCTACGAGGACGAGATCTTGCGCGAACGGGAGCGCGAGCCGATCGAACGCCTCGTTGCTGCGAGCCGCGCCAGCACCCTGGCGATGTGGCAGGCGCGGCACGCGGGCGCGATCCTCGCGCGCTGCGGGATCGCGTCGACGATCCTGCCGCTCTCGACCCGCGGCGATCTCGTGCTCGACCGTTCGCTCTCCGAACTCGGGAGCGACGGCGTGTTCGTCAAGGAACTCGAACGTGCGCTGCGCGAGCGGCGCGCCGATTACGCCGTCCACTCGTGCAAGGACCTGCCGAGCACGCTGCCCGACGACATGCATTTGGCCGCCATCGGGCGCCGCGACGAGCCGCGCGATGCGTTCTGCTCCGAGCGCTCCCCTTCGTTCGAAGCGTTGCCTGCAGGTGCGCGCGTGGGGACCTCGAGCCCGCGGCGGCGCGCGTTGCTCGCAGCGCTGCGGCCCGATCTCGTCTACGAGAACCTGCGCGGAAACCTCGAGACGCGTCTGCGGAAACTGCG
>JBOHTX010000160.1:0-5203 GCA_050733855.1 Vulcanimicrobiaceae bacterium | reverse complement strand
GTTCCGCAGCGAACCGGCCCAAGCCCAAGAGCTGGAGCGGCAACTGCGCCTGAACGAAGACGTGGTCCGCGCGCTCCTGATCAACCTCGAATCGTAATCTAAGGGGATCGGAAGCATGGCTGGAAACTACAATCGCATCGTGGTGGTGGGCAATCTGACCCGCGACCCGGAGATGCGCACGATCGACGGCAGCGGCAAAGCCGTCACCAAGTTCGCACTCGCCGTCAATCGCCGCTCCAAGGGCGGGGACGAGACGATGTTCATCGACATCGTGGCCTGGGAGCGTCTGGGCGAGATCTGCAATCAGTACCTCAAGAAGGGCATGTCGGCACTGGTCGAGGGACGGCTCTCGATTCGCGACTACACCAACAAGGACGGCGAAAAGCGGCGCGCGGTCGAGATCGTCGCAAGCGACATGCAGATGCTCGATTCGAAAGGGCGCGGCGGCGACGGCGCCTCGTACGGCGGCAGTCCCCGCCCGGCCGCAGTCGCGACCTCCGGCGGGCTCGAGGACGAGGCCGCCATGGACGACGAGATTCCGTTCTGATCTGGGTCGGAGCAAGCGCGAAATGAGGAATGATGCCGGTCAGTAGTTCGAAAAAACGCAATGCCGCCAAAAAGGAGCGGCGGCCAAAGCGTAAAGTGTGCGCCTTCTGCACGGAGAAAGTCGACAGTCTCGATTACAAGGACATCTCGCGGTTGCGCAAGTTCATCTCGGAGCGGGGGAAGATTCTGCCGCGCCGCATCAGCGGCACCTGTGCCCGCCACCAGCGCCTCTTGACAAGCGCCGTCAAGCGCGCGAGGATCATCGCGTTCCTTCCTTTCGTCGCCGAGTGATGCCATGAAAGTGATCCTGATGAGCGACGTCAAGCCGCTCGGACTCTCCGGAGCGGTCGTCGAAGTCGCCGACGGCTACGCCCGCAATTATCTCCTTCCGCGCCGGCTCGCGGCCGAAGCCTCCTCGGGTTCGCTGGCCTTGCTCGAACAGCAGCGGGTTGCCAAGGCGCGGCGCGACGCCGAAGCGCTGGCCGGTGCGGAAGCGCTGGCCGCGCAGCTCGCCGAGCTGCAGCTGGTCGTCCCGGCCAAGGCGGGCGGCAACGGCCGGCTCTTCGGTGCGGTGACGAACGCTGCGGTCGCCGAAGCGATTCGCAAGGAGCTGGGAGTCGAAATCGATCGGCACAAGATCGACGTTCCCGAGAACATCAAATCGCTCGGCAGTTATCCGATCGAGGTTCGTCTGGGAAAGAACGTCGCCGCGAAAACCACGATCAAAGTCGTCGCGCAGTCCTGAGGCCGCGGTGGCGCAGGGCGCGGATCCGGCGGCGCTCGGCCGCTTCCGCCGCAAGTACGGCGGCGACGACGGCGTGCGCCGTCACGTGGCGGCGCTCTACGACGTGCTCTCCGAAACGCTCGGCGCCGATAAAATGGTCTTGCGCGCGGGCAAGCTCGATGCGCTCAAACTGATGCGCTCGAACCAGCTCCCGGAGCGCATCCTCGCGCTGCAGCGACTGGTCTTCGAAGATCCGACTCTCGATCGCTTGCCGCAGGCCGGCAAGTACCGGGCCGCGATCGCCGAGGTCGAGGACGGCCTTGCGAACTTGGTCGCGGCCCGGACCGTCGAAGATCGTATCGAAACGAGAGTCAACCGCAAGATGAGCGAGCGCCATCTCGAATACGTGCGCGACCTCAAACTCGAAGCACTGCGCGAAGATGCCGGACCTGAGACGCCCGCGACCAACCTGCGCCTCGACGAACTGCTCGCGCTCGAGCGGCGCACGCTGGCGAACTCGGCGCGCGAGATCGTGCGCCCGCGCGAGCTCGGCGAAGTCGTCGGTCAAAGCGATGCGATCGCGGCGCTGCTCGCAAAGCTGTGCTCGCCCTATCCGCAACACGTGATCCTCTACGGGCCGCCGGGCGTCGGCAAGACGACCGTCGCGCGCCTGGTCCTCGAGGTCGCGAAGCGGCGCGCGGCGACGCCCTTCGCGGAGGGCGCGCCGTTCGTCGAAGCGGGCGGCGCGACGCTGCGCTGGGACCCGCGCGAGACGACCAACCCGCTGCTCGGCAGCGTCCACGACCCGATCTACCAAGGGAGCCGCCGCGAGTTCGCCGAGAGCGGGATCCCCGAACCGAAGCTGGGCTTGGTCACGCGGGCGCACGGCGGCGTGCTCTTTATCGACGAGATCGGCGAACTCGATGCGGCGCTGCAGGTGAAGCTGCTCAAAGTGCTCGAGGATAAGCGCGTGCGCTTCGAATCCTCGTACTTCGATCCGAACGATCCGAGCGTCCCGGAGTACGTCAAACGCCTCTTCAAGGACGGCGCGCCGGCCGATTTCGTGCTGATTGGGGCGACCACGCGCGAAGCGAGCGAGCTGGACGAGGCGATCCGCTCGCGCTGCGGCGAGGTGTTCTTCGAGCCGCTGACCGACCGGCACATTCGCGAGATCGTCGGCAACGCCGCCAAGCGCCTGGGCGCACGGCCCGGGCGCGGCGTCGCCGAGCTGATCGCCTCGTATACGATCGAAGGGCGCAAGGCCGTGCAGGTGCTGGCCGATGCCTACGGTCACGCGCTCGCGCGCAGCGAGGGGGCCGCGCGCGCACCGACGATCTCGCTCGAAGACGTCCACGCCGTCGTGCGTGCGGCGCGGCTGGTTCCGCACACCCCGGTCCGCGCGCGGCGCGGGCGCGAGGTCGGCAAGAGCTTCGGGCTCGGGGTCGCGCATCACGTCGGCAGCCTCATCGAAATCGAGGCGATCGCTTTTCCGGCGCGCGAGGCGGGCCGCGGGACGACCCGCTTCAATCAGACCGCGGGCTCGATGACCCACGATAGTTTCTTCAACGCAAGTTCGGTGGTGCGGGCGCTGGCCGGCGTCGACCCGCTCGATTTCGACCTCCACGTCAACGTCGTCGGCGGCGGAAACCTCGACGGCCCCTCGGCCGGGGTCGCGATTTTCCTGGCGCTGTACTCCGCGCTCGCCAAGGTCCCGCTTCCGCAAGATGTCGCGGTCACGGGCGAGATCTCGATCGCCGGCAAAGTGCGCGCCGTCGGCGGGATCGTCGAGAAACTCTTCGCGGCCCGCCAAGCCGGGATGCGCCTGGTCCTGGTGCCGCGCGAGAACGCGCGCGAACTGCCGCGCAATCCCGGTTGCGAGGTGCTCGCCGTCGCCCGGATCGCCGAAGTCCTCGAGGCGCTCGGGATCCCGCCCCTCGCGCGTGCGCGCGCGCCGCGGCGAACGAAAAGCGCACGGCGCTGATGGCGACTACGCTGCCCGGCGCGCGCTCGGCCGACCGCATCCCGCCCAACAACCTCGAAGCCGAAATGGCGGTGCTGGGTTCGATCCTGGTCGATCGCGAGATGATGGCGACCGTCAGCGAGATCGTGCAGCCCGCGGATTTCTACGCGCACGTGCACGAGTCGATCTACCTGGCGCTCCTCCATCTCTACGAACGCGGCGAGCCGCTCGATAAAGTCGCGCTCGCCGAGGAACTGCGCACGCGCGAGGCGCTCGAGAAGGTCGGCGGGCTGGCCTACTTGAGTTCGCTCATGGAGACGGTGCCGACCGCCGCTTCGGCCGAGTACTACGCCCGGATCGTGCGCGAGAAAGCGGCCCTGCGCGGGCTGATCCACGCGGGCGGCCGGATCGCGCAACTCGGGTTCGAGAGCGAAGCCGACGTCGAAGGCGCGCTCGATCAAAGCGAGCAGATCGTCTACGAGGTCGGACGGCGGCAGAAGACCGGCGAGTTTGCGCCGATATACAAGCTCCTCAAGGGTGCCTTCGAGCAGATCGACCGGCTGTATCACAGCCGCGGCGACCGCACCGGGCTCACCTCGGGCTTCCGCGATATCGACGAATACACCGCCGGCTTCCAACCCGGGAACTTCGTGATCCTGGCGGCGCGCCCGGCGATGGGCAAGACCTCGCTTGCGCTCACGATGGCCGCCGCCGCCGCCAAAGAAGAGAGCAAGCCGATCGCGTTGTTTTCGCTCGAGATGACGAGCGAAGAACTGGTCACGCGCTTGCTGTGCGCCGAGGCGCGGATTGATGCCCAGCACCTGCGCCGGGGCAACGTCAAGGACAGCGAGTGGGACAAGATTTCGAGCGGAATGAGCGCGCTTGCGCAGCTTCCGATCTACATCGACGATTCGGGCACGCTCACCGTCAGCGAGATCCGCAGCCGTGCCCGCCGGCTCAAATCGGGTGAAGGCCTGTCCGCGATCTTCATCGACTACCTGCAGCTCGTGCGCCCGACCCAATCGACCCGAACCCAAAACCGCAACGACGAACTCTCGGAGATCTGCCGCATCCTCAAAGCGACCGCCAAAGACCTCGCCATCCCGATCGTGGCGCTCGCGCAACTCAACCGCGGCGTCGAAGCCCGCAACGACAAACGCCCGCTGCTCTCGGATTTGCGCGATTGCCTCGCGGGCGACGCGCTGGTCGCCGACGCCGATACTGGCGCTCGCGTCCCGCTCTCGGAGATCGTGGAACGGGAGCTTCGCTTCAACGTGTGGGCGATGAACGAACGGCTCGAGCTCGTCCGAAAACCAATCGTCGAGGCCTGGCGAATCGGAGAAAAGCCGCTCGTGCGCGTCACGACCCAGAGCGGCCGAACGATTCGCTGCACCGACGGTCACCGCTTCCTGACGATCCACGGCTGGAAGGAACTCCGCGAGATCGAATGCGGGACGTCTATCGCGGTGCCTCGGCGCTACGAATCCCCGGACTTTCGTGACGCGACGATCTCGGCCGCGAAAGCGACGCTGCTCGGATGGCTGATCGGTGATGGTTATTTTGGTGGTACACCCACCCTTACGGTTACCTCGCGCGCCGAAGCCGAAGAAGCAGTTGCCCTCGCCACGTCTTCGTTCGACGTGCGTCCGATCATCAAAGCCGAGCACCCGCGCACGACCGCGTTGCGGGTGGCTTTCTCTATGGGACGGCGCTGCGGCGCAGGAAAAAATCCGCTCACGCGTTGGCTGCGCGAAATAGGAGTGTGGGGGAAAACGGGAGCTCGTAAGCGAGTCCCGATTGCGGTCTTCTCGCAACCCGACGAAATCGTGGCGGCGTTTTTGCGGGGGCTGTTCCACGCGGACGGCTCGCTTTCACGCTCGAAGACGTCGACGCGCTGCTCGGTGCGGCTGTCCACGATCAGCGAGGCGATCGCGCGAGACGCACGCCATCTCCTACTGCGATTGGGAATTGCC
>JBOHTX010000159.1:0-5217 GCA_050733855.1 Vulcanimicrobiaceae bacterium | reverse complement strand
TTCAAAGCGCGTTCCCAACGTATACGCAGCAGGTCTTCATTTCGACGGTCACGCAGGCCACCGTCAATCCCGCCGTCTCGCAAGTCTTCACCGGGGCAAATACGCTTGTGCGGATGAGTACCAGTGCTGGTGGCGCCAGTACGGGCCAGTATTGGACGACGGCCTCGGCTCTCCAAAATGCCAATGGGACGTTGATGACTGCCGAGGAAGCGCAGGAAGCCTTTTCGCTGCCAGGGACGCCGACGTGGATGGCAATCGGCGGGCAGCTCCAGGAAGGTTCGGAAATTCTGACGGGCGAGGCGGCGAGCAATTCCTTGGGCAGCGGGGGCGGCTTCCAACTCTTCACCTTCTCCGGGGCTTCGATCGAAGGCGCCGCCGAGGAGTTTGTTGCCGGCCTCGAGCAGGTTGGGCAAATATTGAGCGAGGCTGGGCTCGCCCGCCACCGCTAGCGAGGCTACCCGGAAGTGGCAACGATTGAACAAGTGGGCCCTCGAAAATTCGTCATCGACGGATCGTTTGTGGCAAAGTTCGGGTACGGTGCACCGATGCAACCGGGCGACATACGCGTAGAAGCCAATTTCGTCATCGCGCAGTTACGGCAGTCGGGAATTGGGGGGTGGACGAACGTTGCGGTCTATCGGCCGAGCGGTGCTGCCGGCGCCTGGCGCGTCTGGACGCCTGAGCGCGTCCCCGTTTGGACGTCCGGGGACGGTCGAGTCCTGCACGTCGAGCAAATGGCCTTTAACCTCCCCGGCGTATTGACTTCCGCAAGCCAGCTAGATTCGGCGATCGCCGTGTGCACCAGGGAAAACCCCTATAACGAACCCATCGTGCGCTACCCGCCAAGTAATGTGTTTATGTATGCCTCGGATGGATCGCGACGTTGGCAGATTCAGAATCCTCCGAGATGGGCGTATCCGCCACCGCAGTATTACGCCGTTGGCCTAGCTGACGACGGTCGCTTCATCGCGCCGATGTTCGGCGCGCCCTGGACCTCGGTCGTCGATCCGTCGACAGGGGTGGTCGTCGAACTGCTGCCCGCCAAGTAGGCGACCGGCCAGCCGCGTAACCGCAGCCACAACGACGGAAGGTTCGCAACGCGAGGGGCCCGCGAAGATCGCGGGCCCTCTCGGGCGCGCAAGCTCGAACTTCCTCCGTGCGAGCGGGCGCCGTTCGGGGAACGATCCGAATGCGCGGGTTTGGGAAAGGCCTCCGCGGCGCCTCGGAACTCATCCGCGGCCCTCGGGAATCCCTGCCCGGCGCGCCGAACGCTGGTCTCCCCGTTCGCCGCTTCGTCTCCAACCATTCGCCCCGAGGAGGTTCCGTGCCGACCACCGCCGCCGACCAGCAGCGCGTCAACGCGATCCGCGTGCTTTCGATCGACGCCGTTCAAAAGGCGAACTCCGGCCACCCGGGCCTGCCGCTGGGAGCGGCGCCGATGGCCTTCGCCCTCTGGAGCCGCCACCTCCGCTTCAATGCCGCCGACTCGCACTGGCCCGACCGCGACCGCTTCGTGCTCTCGGCCGGACACGGCTCGATGCTGCTCTACTCGCTCTTGTACCTCACCGGATTCGGTTTGGAGCTGAGCGATCTCGAAAGCTTTCGTCAATACGGAAGCAAGACGCCCGGCCATCCCGAGTACCACCACGCCGCGGGCGTCGAGGTGACGACCGGCCCGCTCGGTCAGGGGCTCGCGAACGCCGTCGGTCTCGCCCTTGCGGAAGCGCAACTGGCGGCGACCTACAACCGCGAGCAGTCGGTCGTCGACCATTACACCTACTGCATCGCAAGCGACGGCGACGTGATGGAAGGCGTCGCCTCCGAGGCGAGTTCGCTCGCCGGCCACCTGCGGCTCGGCAAACTGATCGTGCTCTACGACGACAACCACGTCTCGCTCGCCGGCCCGACCGAGGTGACCTTCAACGAGGACGTGGTCGCGCGCTACGCGGCCTACGGCTGGCACACCGCACGCGTCGCCGATGGGAACGACGTCGAGGCGGTCGACGCCGCGCTCGCGGCCGCCAAAGCCGATCCGCGTCCGTCGTTCATCGCGGTTCGCACGATCATCGGTTTCGGCTCGCCGAGGGCCGGCACGTTCGCAGCGCACGGCGAGGCGCTCGGCGTCGACAACGTCCGCAAAACCAAAGAGACGCTCGGCTGGCCGACGGAGCCCGCCTTCTTCGTTCCCGACGACGTGCTGACGTGGTTCCGCGCGCTCGGCGCTCGCGGCGGCGCCGCGCAGAACGAGTGGCGGACGCGCTACGCCTCCTGGAAAGCCGCGCATCCGGAGCTGGCCGCCCAGTTCGAGCGGACCCAAGCGGGACGTCTCCCCGAACGGATCGCGTGGCCCGCGTTCACCGAAGAGAACGGCAGCGTTGCGACCCGCGACGCGGGCGGGACCGTGATGAACGCGATCGCGGCCGACCTCCCCGAACTCGTCGGCGGCTCGGCCGATCTCGATCCCTCGACCAAAACCTACCTCAAAGGATACGGCGACTTCGAGCCCGGCTCGTACGCCGGACGGAACATCCATTTCGGAGTGCGCGAACATGCGATGGGCGCGATCGCAAACGGGCTGGCCGCGCACGGCGGCTTCCTGCCGTTCACGGCGACCTTCTTCACCTTCCTCGACTACATGAAGCCGCCGGTACGGCTCGCGGCACTCAACGGGACCCGCACGGTTTTCGTGTTCACCCACGATTCGATCTTCCTCGGCGAAGACGGTCCGACGCATCAGCCGATCGAGCAGCTCGCAATGCTGCGCGCGACTCCGGGGATCGTCACGCTGCGCCCGGCCGACGCACTCGAGACGCTCGCAGCTTGGCGTTTCGCGGTCGCGCACGGCGGACCGAGCGCGATCGTGCTGACGCGCCAGAAGCTCCCGTTCCTCGGCATGCGCGAGATCCCGATCGAACGCGGCGCGTACGTGCTCCACGGAGCGGGGCGCCCCGAACTGATCTTGATCGCAACCGGCTCCGAGGTTTCGCTCGCGCTCGCCGCCGCGAAGTTGCTCGAGGCGCGCGGAACGGCGACCCGCGTCGTCTCGATGCCCGCGTGGGAGCTGTTCGCCGCGCAAGACGCGGTCTATCGCGATTCGGTCTTGCCGCCCGAGGTCGACGCGCGCGTTTCGATCGAAGCGGGCGCGACCTTCGGCTGGTCGCGGTGGATCGGTCCGCATGGCCTCGCGATCGGAATCGATCGCTTCGGGGCCTCGGCGCCGCTCGCGGCGCTCGCCGACGCGTTCGGCTTCACTCCCGAGGCGGTCGCCGAACGGGCGAGCCGTCTCCTCGTGCGTGCGTAGCGCGCGGTAGATCGCAGACGAAAGGACGACCGTGGCAAACCAACTCAGCGAACTTCAGGGGGCCGGCCAAAGCGTCTGGCTCGACAACATCCGGCGCAGCATGTTCGCTTCGGGCGAACTCGCGCGCCTGATCGGCCTCGGCGTACGCGGCATGACCTCGAACCCGACGATTTTCGAGAAAGCGATCGGGAGCGGCAGCGATTACGACGAACAGCTGCGAGCGTTGACCGATAGCGGGCGCGACCCGGCGGCGCTCTTCGAGGCGCTTGCGGTCGACGACATTCGCCACGCCTGCGATGCCTTCAAGCCGATCTACGACGCGAGCGGTGGCGCCGACGGCTTCGTCAGCCTCGAGGTCTCACCGCTGCTCGCCCACGACACCTCCGGAACGATCGCGGCTGCGAAACATCTCTGGTCCACGGTCGCGCGCCCCAACGTGATGATCAAAATCCCGGGTACCCCCGGAGGGATGGCAGCGATCAGCGCTTCGATCGCGGATGGGATCAACATCAACGTCACCTTGCTCTTCGCCCGCGAAGCCTATGCGGCGACGGCCGAGGCGTACATCACCGGGCTCGAGCGGCGCGCCGCCGCCGGCCTGCCGATCGAGCGGATCGCCTCGGTCGCCAGCGTCTTCGTCAGCCGGATCGATACCGCGGTCGACAAGCTGCTCGAGGAACGGATCCGCGCGGGCGCGACGCAACTCGCCGCGTTGCGCGGGACGGTCGGCTTGGCGAACTCGCGGTTGATCTACGAGGCGTTCGAACGGATCTTCGCAAGCGAGCGCTTCACGAAACTTGCGGCGCGCGGCGCGCGGATGCAGCGGCCGTTGTGGGCCAGCACCGGAACGAAGAACCCCGCCTACTCGGACTTGCTCTACGTCGAGAACCTGATCGGACCGCAGACCGTGAACACCGTCCCGCCGGCGACGCTCGATGCGCTGCTCGATCACGGCCGCATCCGCCCCGGCAGCATTCGCGAGGACCTCGAGGGCGCGCGCGCCACCCTGGCGGCGCTGGCCGCAGCGAACCTCTCGCTCTTCGACGTGATGGGGCGGCTGCAAGTCGAGGGCGTCAAGAGCTTCGCCGATTCGTACGAACTGCTGCTGGCCGCCATCGCCACCAAAACGAAGCAACTCGCGGGCGGCCGCGAATCGCTCGAACTCGGCCTGGGCAATTACGCCCCGCTCTTCGGCGGCGCGCTCGAGAGACTCGCGAACCCGGACTTCCTTGCCAAGCTGTGGGCGCACGACCCCGCGCCGTGGACGAGCGATCCCGCCCACAAAAAGATCATCGAAGGCGCGCTCGGCTGGCTCGACTTCCCCGGTGTCGTCCTGGAACACGCGGGCAACCTGCGCGAGTTCGCAGGGGCCGCCGCCAAGCTGTTCAGCCACGTGGTCGTGCTCGGGATGGGCGGTAGCTCGCTTGCGCCCGACGTCTTGCGCGCCACCTTCGGGCAGCGCGCCGGCTTCCCCGAATTGCACGTTCTCGATTCGAGCGACCCGGTGCAGATCGCCGCGCTCGAAGCGCAGATCGACCTGGCGCGGACGCTCTTCATCGTCGCAAGCAAAAGCGGGACGACCCTCGAGCCCGAGGCGTTCTTTCGCTACTTCTTCGAGCGGGTCCAAAAGATCGTGGGCGCCGAGCACGCGGGCGAGCAGTTCGTGGCGATCACCGATCCGCAGACGCAGCTCGCCGCCGAAGCCAAGGAAGCGAGTTTTCGTGCCGTCTACCTCAACGACCCCGAGATCGGCGGACGCTATTCGGCGCTCTCGTATTTCGGGATGATCCCGGCGGCGCTCGCGGGTTACGAGTTCGCAACGATCCTCGAACGCGGCCTCGGCGCCCTTGCGGCAAATGGGCGCAGCGTTGCGCCGGCCGCGGCGCCGGGCGTGCGCCTCGGCGCCGCGCTCGGGG
>JBOHTX010000158.1:0-5219 GCA_050733855.1 Vulcanimicrobiaceae bacterium | reverse complement strand
CACGTGCATCGCGCGCTAACGAGCAAGCCTCTTGCTTTACGGAAAGCCGCGTGATACAACACCCATATCGCTACGCTGCTTCGCAGCGTTCCCCCGGAAATCGGCACGACCTCCTGCGCGCCGTCGAATCCCTCGAGCACCGTCGCGGGCCCGATCACGGCCTGCGAGCGAGAGAAGCCGTTGCGCAAATCGGCCGTGTTCGTGAACGAAAACGGCGCGCCGCCCTGCACGACGGAGCCCACGGTCGTTTGCCCGGCGAAGCGTTCGAGCTGCGCACCGCCCGCCGCCGCGTGCGCGGCCGCGAGAATGCGATCGATCTGCATCGTATCGAGCGGCGTATCTACGGAGGTAGCCGTTGCTCCCGCGACCGGGAGAGCGGCAATCCTCGCAAAGAGAAGCAACGAGGCCAGCTGCGGTGTGCGATACAGCATGTACTCGCACGTTCGCGCCGGCTGTGGACGTTCCCGGACCGCCGGCGCTCGCTCACGGAGTCGCAGTCGCGGGCTGGCCGGCCGTCGCAGCAGTTGCCGTGTTCGCATCGTGCGGGAGGCGTTCCACGGCTTCGCTCACGATGTACCAGATCGCGCTGCCGTGCCATGCAAACACCGTGAAGTGGTTCGCGCCGGGTACAAGATCGATCTCGGCGTCACTACCGAGCTGCGCGAGTTCTTTTTGCAGCAGCACCACCGGCGGCTCCAAATCGAATTGATCGCGTGTGCCCACGATGATGTGCGGCTTCCCTTGGAGTTTTGGGCCGAGCGTCGGCCAGTCATCGCGCAGGATGCGTGCGATATCGTAGTGGTCCTCCCAATAGGTGGCGACCTGTGGATCAATGGCGCCCGTGCGACGATTAAAGAGCGGTTCCGGACGACCGCCGGTCCCGCGCGGACTGAAGACCGCATCGAACGAGTCGTACTGCAAGCGCTCCCAACCGGGCCCGACGACAAAGGTGCGTAAGGGCTGGTCGTCGAGCCAATACGCGCCGCCCGAGGGGTCCTTGAAGAAGTTCTGCGGCGGGACGCGCGTCAGGTCGGGACCGGTGAAGTTTCGGAAATCGACCGGGTCCGGCGAAAGTGACCATTCGCCGCCGAACAGGTCGGGGTAGGTGATCTGCAGCCACAGCGCCGACCAGCCTCCCGAGGAATGCCCCGCGACGAAACGCGTTTGCGGCGTTGCGATCGCGCGAAAGTGCTCTTCGGTTTGCGGGATGAATTCGGTCGTGAGGGCCGTGCCCCAGGGGCCATTGTTCGCCGAATCGGCGAACTCCTGATGCCCACCGTGGAACATCCCGTCCATAACGACGAGGATGAATTCGGAGTGAAGGCGGCGCATCGGGCGTTGCCATTCCAGCTCTTGGTCCAGACGGACGTCGCTGGTTCCACCGAAACCGGGAATCCAATAGATGATCGGGTAGAACCGCTGCGGCTGCTTGTAATAGGAGTCGGGAAGCAACACGTGCGCGTCGATCGAAACCGGTCGGCCCCAAAACTGCGAGAGCACCCTGCTCTGCATGGACACGGAAAGGTATTGCGGCTCATTCGCGAGCGCCGGTAGAGCGCGGCACGAGCACGAGCAGCCAAAGCGACAGAAACCCGAATCTCGCCCGCATCGGTTAGCGGCGGGCTCTTCGGCCTTAGGCGGTCAGCACCATGCGGAAGCGAGCCGCGCCCGCGAACATCCGGTCGTAGGCGGCTTGCGCTTCCGCGAGCGGCGCGCTCTCGATCAGCGGGCGGATCCCGGTCAGCGCGCAAAAACGCATCGTATCGGCCGAATCGGCGCTGGTCCCAGAGGGCCAGCCGGCAATCGAGAGCCGCTTGCCGAGCAGCGTAGCCGGTATCAGCGGAAGCGGATCGGTCGCCGCGCCGAGCACGATGAGTCGCCCGTCGATCCCAAGCCCCGCGAGCGTCGCCTCCATCGCATCTGAGGCCGTCACGGTCGCGAGGATCACGCGCGCCCCGCTGCGGCGCGCGAGCTCTCGGCCGGCGTTCTGCGCCTTCGAATCGATGTACGCGTGGGCACCCAGCTCCTTGGCGAATCGAGCCTTGTCCGCGCCGCGCGCGATCGCGATCGTCTCGAAGCCCATCTTGGCCGCGAACTGCACGCCCAAATGGCCGAGCCCGCCGAGGCCGAGGATCGCAACCCGGTCGCCGGCGCGCGCGCCGCTATGGCGTAGCGCATTGAACGTGGTGAGGCCCGCGCACATGAGCGGCGCAGCCTCTTCGAAGCCGAGTTCGTCCGGAATCGGCGCCAGCACGTTCGCCGGCACGATCGCATACTCGGCGTAGCCGCCGTCGTATGAGATGCCTGGAACCCGCAGCTTGCCACAGGTGATGAAGTCGCCGCGCCGGCACGATTCGCAGATGCCGTCGTGGCCACCGTGCCAACCGATTCCGACCCGGTCGCCGACGGCGCAGCCGGCCGCGCCGGCGCCGAGCGCCTCGACTTCGCCCGCGATCTCGTGCCCGGGAACGCGCGGATAGGTGACGCCCGGCCAACCGCCCGCGACAGTGAACGCATCGGCGTGACAGATCCCGCAGGCGCGCACGCGCACGCGCACTTCACCGGGTCCAGGTTCCGGGATCGGCCGCTCGCCGAGGGAGAGTCGCCCGCCCGCTGCGGCGACCGAGACGAAACGCATCGTACCCTTCACGTTCGCGAACGGCGCTTCCGAAGATGCGCGGGGTTGCAAGCTCCGCGATGAGCGGGGCGGTCGGCAGCGAAAGCAAGGCTCGATGACCGACGAAGAACTGGCGCGGCTCCGGGCCGCATGTCCCCGCGCGCTCACGCACCACCGGCCGCGTACCCTGCGCGACGCGCTCGACGAACTTGCGGCGGCAACGCCGCCGGCCCTCGAGCGGGACGCCTACGGCAGCGCCGATTGGCTGGCCGCATTCGAGGCACGGATCGCGAGCGAGCTTGGAAAAGAAGCCGCGGTCTTCATGCCGACCGGAACGATGGCGCAGCAGATCGCGCTGCGCATCTGGTGCGATCGGGCCGGGCTTCGGACGATCGCTTTTCACCCGACCTGCCACCTCGAGATCCACGAGGCGCGCGCCTACGCGATGCTGCACGATCTGCGTGCGCTGCTGGTCGGCGCACCTTCTCGCTTGATGACGGTCGACGAGGTGCGCGCGCTCGCCGATCCGCTCGCGGCGTTCCTGATCGAGCTGCCGCAGCGCGAGATCGGCGCGCAGTTGCCGCCGTGGGAGGAACTCCTGTTGCTCTGCGACGCGGCCCGCGCGACCGGGGCAAAACTGCACCTCGACGGCGCACGGCTGTGGGAAGCAGCCCCATATTACGGGCGCTCGCACGCCGAGATCGCGGCGCTCTTCGATAGCGTCTACGTCTCGTTCTATAAGGGGCTGGGCGCGCTCGTCGGCGCGATGCTCGCGGGCGACGAGGCGTTCGTACGCGAAGCACGCGTTTGGCAACACCGCCATGGCGGGCGGCCGGTCACGATTGCGCCCTACGCGCTCTCGGCCCAGCGCGCCTTCGAGCGCAACGTCGGCAAGATGCGCGGGTATTGGGAACGGGCACAAGCGATCGCGCGTGCGCTCGCCGAGCTCGAAGGCGTCGCGATCGTCCCGAATCCTCCGCAGACGAATACCTTCCACGTCATGCTGCGCGGCGAGCGGGATGCGCTCGAAGCGCGCGCGCACGCCTATGCACGCGAACGCGGAACGTTCGTCTTCGCGCGCCTTGCCCCGACCGTCGTCCCCGAGGTTCACCGCTGGGAATTCGTGGTCGGCGAAGCCACGATGGAACTCGAGGTCGCGGAGATCGTCGCCGCAATCCGCAACGTCCTCGCGGGGATGGCGGCGCTTGCCTGACCGCCGCCGCAGACCGAGCGCCGCTCAGCTCGCGGCGAGCTCCTGGGTTGGGGCGGTGAACGGTGCCGATTCTTCGGCTGCGAGCGTGCGCGCGTAGCTTGCGACGGCCTCGGCGAGCGGCGTCATCGCTGCCGCGAAGCCGGCGGTGCGCAGCCGCTCGATCTCGGCGCAGGTGTAATACTGGTAGGCAGGGCGCATCGCTTCGGGCATCTCGATGAACTCGATCCGCTGCGGGAGGCCGAGCGTGCGGAAGATCGGCTCGACCAGCTCGAGCCAACTCGAGGCGCGGCCGGAGCCGACGTTGTAGAGGCCGTGTGCGCTCGCTTCGGCGGCGAGGAAAAGGGTCGCCGCGACCGCGTCCTCGATCCAGACGAAGTCGCGGCGCTGACAGCCGTCGGCGAACTCCGGACGGTAGCTCTTGAAGAGTCGTACGAGGCCGCCGTCCCGGATCTGCTCGAACGCTTTGGGAACGAGGCTGCGCATCTCGCCCTTGTGCGACTCTCCCGGACCGAAGACGTTGAAATACTTGATCCCGACGGCGCGCGCGAGCCAAGCGTTGCGCTGCGCGTAGCAATCGAAGAGCTGTTTCGAGAAGCCGTAGCCGTTGAGCGGGCGCAGCGAGGCGAGCGGGCGCGATTCCGAGAGGCCGCGTTCGAGCCCGCCGTAGGTCGCGGCCGAGGACGCATAGACCAAGCGCGCGTCGCGTGCGAGCGCCCAGGCGCCGAGGGTCTTGCTCGCTTCGTAGTTGTTGTGAACGAGATAAGCGGCGTCGCGTTCGGTCGTCGAGGAACAGGCACCGAGGTGGAAGACCGCGCGAACGTCGCCGAACGCTTCTGGCTCGCGCGCGAGCCGCGGATAGAAATCGTCGGCCTCGACGTAATCGGCGAAGCGCAGCGGCACGAGGTTCTTCCACTTCGGTCCGTTGCGCAGGCGGTCGACGATCAGGACCTCATCGAACCCGCGGCGATTGAGTTCGGCAACCAGCGCGCTACCGATGAATCCGGCGCCGCCGGTAACGACCGCTCGGCCCGGTGGAACCCAGCGCTCGAGCGTCGGCGCGCGATCGGGCGCTTCGCTCACGCGACCGAGCGGACGGGGCTGCCGACGACCTCCGCGACCCGCTCGAAGAGCCAGTCGAGTTCGCCTTGCGCGATCACGAGCGGCGGCGTCAGCCGCACGACGGTCTCGTGCGTTTCCTTGCAGAGCACCCCGCGCGCGGCCAGCGCCTCGCAGAACGGACGCGCCGGACGGTCGAGTTCGACGCCGATCAAAAGCCCGCGTCCGCGAACGCCGCGGATGCGCGCGCTCGCGAGCGTGCGCAGGCGCGCGAGGAACGGCTCCCCGAGTTCCGCTGCGCGCTCCGGCAAGCGTTCGTCGCGCAAAACCGCG
>JBOHTX010000157.1:0-5266 GCA_050733855.1 Vulcanimicrobiaceae bacterium | reverse complement strand
ACCTTGGTGCGGGCGGCTGCCAGCTCGATCGCGAGCGGAATCCCGTCGAGCCGGCGCGCGATCTCGGCGACCGCCGCGGCGTTGTGCGCGCTGCGCTCGAATTTCGCGCCGGCGGCCCGCGCCCGGGATTCGAAGAGTTCCATGGCCGCGTTCATCGCAAGCGGCGGCAGCGCGAAGACGGCTTCGCCCGCAACCCGCAGCGCCTCGCGGCTGGTGGCCAGGATGCGCAGGGCCGGGCACGTGCGCAACAGCTCGCTGACGAGCTGCGCCACCTCGGCGATGAGGTGTTCGCAGTTATCGAGGATCAGCAGGACGCTTTTGTTCTTGAGGTGGGCGAGCACGATCTCGAGCACCGGACGGCTGCCCGACTGTTGCAGGCCGAGGACGCTTGCGATCTGATTCGGGACGATGCTCGGGTCGGCGAGCGGCGCGAGATCGACGAACCACGTGCCGTGCTCGAAACGCGGCAAAGCCGCGCTCGCCGTTTGCAGCGCGCAGCGGGTTTTGCCGAGGCCCCCAGTTCCGAAAAGCGTGACCAGGCGCGAACTCTCGAGCAGCGCGCCGATCTCGGCGATCTCCCGATCCCGCCCGATGAAATCGGTGAGCGTTTGCGGGAGGTTGTGGTGGAGCGCGCCGAGCGAGCGCAACGCCGGAAAGGTCGCGCGCTGCTCCGGGAACGTCAGTTGAAAGACGTGCTCCGGAGCGCTCAAGTCGCGCAAGCGGTGTTCGCCCAGGTCGCGCAGCTCGCTCGCCGCGGGCAGATCGTGACGCGCCAGGTCGGCGGCGACCCCCGAGAGCAGGACCTGGCCGCCGTACCCGATCGAAAGCAAACGCGCCACCCGGTTGACCGTCGGGCCGAAATAGTCGCCGTCGCGCTCGTCGGCCGTCCCGGTGTGGATCGCCATCCGTACGCGCACGCCCTCGACCGCCGAGAAATCTTCGGCCGCGAGCGCGTTTTGGGCCGCGAGAGCCGCGCCGACGGCCGCCGCGGCGCTGCCGAAGGCCGCGCAGAAGGCATCGCCGATCGTCTTGAAGACGTAACCGCCCGCGCCCGCGATCGCCTCGTGCATGAGCGCATCGTGCCGCCGCAGCGCCGCTTGCATGGCATCGCGGTCGCGGTCCCAACGCTCGGTGCTTCCCTCGATATCGGTAAAGAGGAAGCTGACCGTCCCCGATGGCGGCCGGCCGCGCTCCGAGGGCGGCGCGACGCCGGTACCTCGCTCCACCCGGAACGGGTTCACGCCCGGCGCGGATAGTTCCGCTCGGCCCCTGCGGCGTACGCCACATGAGGCATTCGGCCTATTTGCGGCTCGGCAGCGAGGTGCGCGCTAGTCGGAGGCGAGAACAGAGCAAACGTTCGGCGAATCGTCCGAACGATCGGAGTACCGGGTCGTCATGATGAAGCGGTTGTTGCTTGCGTCGTTCGTCGCATGCGCGCTTTCGGCGTGTTCGGGTGGCGGCGCCCCTCCGGGCAGCGCGGTCCCACAAGCGCAACCGCCCGCAAGTGGCACGCCGCAGGCGCCGCCGGGAGCGTCGCTCGACGTGGCGCTCGGGCCGACGACGAGCCGCGTTGCCCTGCCGCTCTCCGGTGCATTCACCGGCACGATCTCACTCCACGCAACCGGCGCCGAGTCCGGTGCGATGGTGACGATCAGTGCTTCCGAGGGCGAGGCGCGCGGACCGTCGCGAACCTGCCCGCCCTTCCCGATCATCCACGTGCGCAATCCTTTTCGCTTTCCGATCGAACTCGATATCGACGCGCTCACCTTCAAGTTGCCGTGCGTATTGTCGAACGCACTCTTCGGCGTCAGCCTGTTCCAGAGTGTGCCGATGCCCGCGGTCGTCAGCCCGGTCAAGCTTGGCGACGTGACCGTCAGCGGGCGCGAGTTCTCGTTCGTTCCGAGCGTCGGCTCGGTCACGCTCGCGGCTCGCACGATCTCCGATCTCGTCGTATTGCCGGAAACCTCGACCGCGGCGGTCGCGCTGCCGGCCGCGCCGGGCGCGACCTCCGTCCTGACGGCCAACGCTCCGGCCGTGCCGCCGCTGCAGCTTTCGTACTCGACGTCGTCGGGCGCCTCGCTCTATTCGTCGGCCTGCTTCCCGGCGTTCGAATCGGACGGCAGCCTCAACCCGGCACTCGCCGGCATTCAGATCCTCGGCATTCCGAACTACTTCTGCACGCTCGCGCCCGAGAACGGCAGCTCGATCACCTTCGGAACGCAGCCGACGTTCGCCGCCTCGCTGTCGAAGCCGGATGTCGGCCTGCTCGAGTTCGACGGACCGATCGTCACCTCGCCCTGCACGCCGAGCGGGAGCAACAGCGAAACCTGCACGACCCCGCAGTTCACAGTCTCGTCCTCGGGCGGTGTGCAGAACGTGATCGTCAGCAACGCACGCGATCTCGCTGCCTGCGTGCCGACGACGCTGGACGCCGATTGCAACGCGGCCGGCGCCACCTCGGGAGCGACCTCGCTAGCGAGGAACTCCGGCGCACAGCAGCTGCTGGTCGCCGACGATCCGAGCTACCTCGAACCCGCCTTCGGCGGCTACAGCCTTCAGGTCGCGGCCGGCAGCGCATGCTACCTCAACGTCGGGCCCGACACGCCGGGGAACTACCCGGATTTCCCGCCCGGCTACTACGATCCGCAAGCGAATCCCGGTGCGACGACCAGCGCTGCGACCTATCCCGGCGACCTCAAGGCCGGAAGCGCCGAGTTCGACGTTGCGACCGGGTCGGCGACCGGAACCTGCGCGATCACGATCACCGAAAGCACGGGTCTCCAGCGAGCGCTCACGTTCTCGCTCCCGGTCGAGTAGCGCGCCGCCGCCTACGCGACTAGCTCCACTTCTTTCCAAGAGCTTCGATATTCGATCGCCCCAAGTCGTCGGGCGTCATCGCAACGCGGAACCGCACCTCCGCGTTGAACGTCAGAAAAAACGGCTCCGCGAAGCGGGGAACGTCGGAAGGGTCGTCGAGGTTGACGACGAGCACTCCGCCCCGGTGCCCGTCGCACTCGGAAAAGTACGCCGCCTCGGGTTTGATGTCGGCCAGAATTCTCTGGAGCTGCTGCCCGGCCGTACCGTTGCGAACCGCCGAGTTGAACGGCTCGCCCGGGAACTCAACGTGCATGAGCATACGCATGCGGAAACCTCCTACGAAGGTGTGGGCATTGGCTAGCCGGACGCCCTCCCCTCCGGGCGCGCGCAAACAAATGTTTTATTCCCGTCGTCGCGAACGCGTCACTGTGGCGAAAGACGGTCCTGACCGCTAAACGAATGTCAGAAACAATCGGTACGACCTCCCGTATTGCATCGCTCCGCCATCTGCCGAGTGGCGTTTTCTCGATCGTTATGGCGACCGGCATCGTAGCCATCGCGGTAGACGAACTTGCCCTCACGGTATTCGCGAAAATCATCTGTATTCTCGCGGTGCTCGCATACGCCGTGCTCTGGGTGCTTTTCGCGCTCCGGCTGTGGAGGTATCCACACGACGTGCGCGACGATGCGAGGAATTTCGAACGCTCGCCAGGCTTTTTTACCATCGTGGCAGCGACGGGTGTGGTTGGCACGGCCGTCGCCGGGATTTTCGGCATTCCGGCCGCGCGGCCGCTCTGGCTCGCTACGCTCGCACTGTGGTTCGCAATCACCTATACGATCTTGCCCGGGCTCATGACCGCGCGGGACAAATCGAGCTTCGGCGCAGGGTTCAATGGCCTTTGGCTGCTTCTCGTGGTGGCGACGGAGTCCGTCGCCGTGCTCGGCGTACCCGTTGCCGCCGAGAGACACACGATGGGCGCGACGCTTGAGATGTTCACGGCACTGTGCTTTTGGCTTGTTGGCGGAATGCTCTACCTTTGGTTGATCGCGCTCATCTTCTATCGCTGCGTCTGCTTGCCGATGAGCGTCGAACACGTGACGCCGGCGTACTGGATTAATATGGGCGCGATGTCGATCGCCACGCTCGCGGGGACATCGCTCCTGCACGAGAGCAACGCGTTCGTCCAGCTGCAGGGGCTGGTCCATTTCATCGCCGGGGTCACGCTTGGGTTTTGGGCAACGGCAACGTGGTGGATACCGATCTTGCTGGTACTTGCGTTTTGGCGCCACGTGTGGATGCGATACCCGTTGCGCTACGAGCAGGCGAACTGGAGTGCGGTATTTCCGCTCGGAATGTATGCGGTCGCAACGCGCAGCCTTGCGGGGGAACTTGGAGTGCCCTTCATCGTCCCGGTCGCCGAAGCGTTCGCATGGCTTGCCCTGTGCGCGTGGGCGGCGAACGTCGCGGGACTCTGGCGGCGGCTCGCGTACGGCCCGCACGAGTAAATGCTCCCACCCGCGCTCGACGCAGAACGGTCTTAGCCTAGGCGGCAAGCGCCTCGAGCAGGGCGAGCCGCGCGGGCAACGGGAGGTCGCGCGCACGCCGCGCCAGCACCGGACGCGTCGCCGCGTTGATCGTGCGCGATTCCGGCGGCGTGTCCCACAGCAGATCTGCGACGAGTTGCGACAGTCGGCGGCGGCACTCAGTGACTTTTTTTTGATCTCTGCCGCGATTTCACGGCGCAGCGTTGCAACGAAGGTCTCGAAGGCGTCGGCGCGAGCGGCTGCGTCAACAGCGCCTCGCCGCTGAGCGGCTGTTCCAAGAAATGCCGGAGGTCTTCGTAAGCGATCGGTACGCGCTTACGCTCGGCGTCCGCAAAGAGCTGCGACCAGCCGAGGCGCGAGGCGAGATGAAAGAGGTCGACGGCGTCTTTGACTTCTGAGCGGTTTTCGAAGGCGCCGATCTTGTTTGCACCGATGTCGCGCAGCGTATGGACGAAGATGCCGAGGCCCGATGGAACAGCCGGCTCGATGCGTGGTTGGTCGGGCGCGATATCGATCGGGATTCGGACGCGCCCGTCGGCGACGAAGGCCCGGACAAACCCGGGGGTCATGGCGAGCGGCTCGATCGAAAGGCCGGCGCGCTCGAGCGCGTTGAGAAGGTCGCGGCCGAGGTCGCCCGCGTGAGGCGACGCGCTGAAAAAGTCGAGGTCGTCGGAGTAGCGGTGGTTGAAATAACAGCGCGCAAGGGCAGTCCCGCCGGTGAGGACGAGCGTATCCCCGTAGCCGCCGGCGATCGCAAGGATGCGGTCCTGCAGCGGGTACAGCACCTCGACGTAGGAGCGGACTTCCTCCGGCGTCGCGACCCGGTAAAGCATGTTCGTCGCTGTTTCGCTCCGTCACTCGCGCTCCCCCGGCGGAGCGCACGAGCGGGATTAGACGCGCGAGG
>JBOHTX010000156.1:0-5284 GCA_050733855.1 Vulcanimicrobiaceae bacterium | reverse complement strand
TGCGAGCAACGAGCCGAGCGAAGAGAAGCGCGACGGCAGGACCGCGAGTAGCCAGACGAGCGCGAAGACGAGCCCCGCAAGCGGGGTCAGCGCGGCCAGCGCCCCGAGCAAGGTGGCGACGCCTTTGCCGCCGCGAAAGCGCAGCCACGGCGTATAGCAGTGTCCGAGCACCGCCGCAGCGGCGGCGACTGCCGCCGCCGGTTCGCCGCCGAGCAGCGCGCGCGCGAGCAGCACCGCCGCCGCGCCTTTGAGCGCGTCGAGGACCAGGACGAGCACCCCGAAAGCGAGTCCGTGCGTACGCAGAGCGTTGGCTGCCCCGATATTCCCCGAGCCCGCGCTGCGCAAGTCGCGACCGTAGAACAGCCGCGAGGCGATCACGCCGAAGGGGATCGAGCCGAGCACGAAGCCGAGCGCCGCCGGCGCGAGCACGGTCTGCGCGAAGGTCATCCCTGGTCGTGTTCGCCGCGCGGGCGAAAATCGAAGACCAGCGGCACGCCCTCGAAATCGGCGGCCGCGCGCAACGTGCCCTCGAGAAAACGCCGGTAGGCCGGGGTGACGAGTTCGGGGTCGTTACAATGGAAGATGAAGCGCGGCGGTGCGACCGCGACCTGCGCGGCGTAGTAGATGCGCAGCGGTTTGCCGCCGCGGGCCGGCGGCGGATGCGCGTAGATCGCATCGCGCACGAGCGCGTTGAGCGGCCCGGTCGCAATCCGCCGTTCGCGATTCTCCGCGACCCGCTCGATGAGCGGCAGCAGCCGCCCGAGGCGCCGCCCGGTCAGCGCCGAGAGAAACGTCACCGGAGCGAAATCCGCGAACGGCAGCTGCTCGTGGATGATCCGGGTCAGTTCACCTTGACTGAACTCGCCTTCTTGCTCGAGGGCCAGGTCCCACTTGTTGGCGGCGACGACCAGCGCCTTGTGCTCCTCGAGTGCAAGCGCCGCAAGCCGCCGGTCGCCTTCCAGGATCCCGGCGGTCGCATCGATCACGAGGATCGCGAGCTGGCAGCGCGCGAGGGCCGCGAGCGATCGTAAGGAAGCGTAGTATTCGAGCGCGCCGTGGTGGCGCGGACGGCGCCAGATGCCGGCGGTATCGATCAGGCGCCAACTGCGGCCGTTCCGCGCGATCACGGTATCGACCGCATCGCGGGTCGTCCCGGCGACCTCCGAGACAATCGCACGGCGTTCGCCCGCGAGTGCGTTGAGCAGCGACGATTTGCCGACGTTGGGGCGCCCGATGATCGCGATCGCGAGCTCGCCTGCCTGCGGCTCGCCCTCGCCTTGCGGCGGCAACGCCGTCACGATCGCATCGAGCAGGTCGCCGGTCCCTTCGCCGTGGATCGCCGAGACGGCCAGCGGCGTCCCGAAGCCCAGGCGCGCAAATTCGCCGGCGATCGCGCTGCGCGCACGCTCCGATTCGGCTTTGTTTGCGACGACGAGCGTCGCTTTGCGCCGCCGCCGCACCAGGCGCACGACCTCCTCGTCGAGCGGCGAAAGCCCGGCTTGCGCGTCGACCACGATCACGACCAGGTCGGCTTCTTCGGCCGCGATCTCGGCCTGCGCGCGCGTTTGCGTCGCGATCTCGTCGCTGCCCCCCTCGGGATCGAAGCCGGCGGTATCGACCAGCACGAAGTCGCGCGCGCGCCAGCTCGCAAGTGCGTAGAGCCGATCGCGGGTGACGCCCGCTTCCTCGGCGACGATCGCAAGGCGGCGGCCGATCAAGCGGTTGAAGAGCGCGCTCTTGCCGACGTTCGGCCGGCCCACGATCGCAACGGTTGCGGGACGCGCAGGCGTGGAAAGCTCGGTCGTCATCGCGCTCGCCTTCGCCGCGCGGGGTCGGCGGACCGTGCGCCGAAACGCGCCCGTCGATGCGTGTGCTGCTCGCGATGGTCCTGGCCGTCATCCTGCTCGGTGCCACGAGCCTGCCTTCGCCGAGCGGTGCGACGCCGAGCGGTGCCGTCTACGTGACCACCTTGCCGAGCCAGGCGGGCGTTTGGATCGACGGGACCTACGTCGGCCGCTCGCCGATCTACGTCGACGGCTTGCTCGCGGGCCATCACTCGCTGACCGTCACCAAGACCGGCTGGGAGGCTTACGACGGCGCCGTCGACGTGGTCGCGGGCGGCGTTGCGATGGCGAGCACGCGGCTCGAGGCGGCCGACGGAGCGATCGACCCGGCGGGCAGCGGGCTGCTGGTCGTGCTCGGGACGCCGCCCGGCGCGAAGCTTTCGCTCGACGGCGCACCCTTTCGCGGAAAACCAGGTGCGCCGCTGCGGGTCGCCGACGGCCTGCATGCGCTCGTCGAGACAAGCGGCGGCAACGCGCTCGCGCGCTCCGTGACGGTGTTGCCACAGACGACGACCGCGGTCATCTTCGAAGCTCCTCCGAGTGCGGGCGATGCGCGTTCGGCCGTGATCGCGCCGGCGGAGAGTTACGTACCCGCTTCCGCCATCAGCCTCGAAGGGAACAAGGTGGTGGTGCGGTACCTGGGCCACGTGGTGGTCGGGCATATCGGCGAGCGTGCGATCCGCTTCGACGGCAAGCCGGTCGCGTACGGCGGCGCCCCGCAGACGATCGGCGGGAAGCTGTACTTGCCGCTCGAGCTGCTGGTGCGTTTGCGCGACCTCGCTTCGGCGCCGCAACCGTGAGCAACGAACAATGGGCCGGCGAGTGCCGGCCCGGGGGGGAACGGGGGGCACGCCGCCCCGTTGTTCAACAAAGCGGCGAGTGCCGGCCCGGGGGGGAACGGGGGGCACGCCGCCCCGTTGTTCAACAAAACGCCGAGTGCCACGTTGTTCAACCGCGCATCTACATCGAAACCTTCGGTTGCCAAATGAACGAAGCCGATTCGCGGGAGATCGCGGCGCGCGCCGAGGCAGCCGGCTATCTGCCGACCGCTGACCCCGGAGAAGCCGACGTCGTGATCGTCAACACCTGTACCGTCCGCGAGCGCGCCGAACGGCGCGCCTACGGGCGGATCGGGAGCTTGCGCGCGCTGGGGACGCGGTCCCACCGCGTGCGGCTGGTCGTTTGCGGCTGCCTGGCCGAGCAGGATCGCGAGCAGATCCCGCTGCGCGCCCCGCACGTCGACGCCGTCTTCGGCACGAGCGAACTGGCCGGGCTCGGCGAGCGGCTCGTCGCCTGGCGTGCCGAACTGGACGGCGCGGACGCAGCCGGCGATGCACGCGACGATGCGGCGCTCGCCGCTCACGAGGATCGCGCGCTCCGGAGCCAGCTCGGCCTCGGACCGCACGGGGCCGGCGATCCGTTCGAGCACCTGCGCGCGTTCGTCACGGTACAGCGCGGTTGCTCGTACTACTGCACGTTTTGCATCGTGCCGTACGTGCGCGGCCGCTTCGATCACCGGCCGCGCGGCGAGATCGTCGCCGAGGTGCAGACGGCGCTCGCGCGCGGTGCGCGCGAGGTGACCCTCGTCGGCCAAACCGTCAACGCCTATCGCGATCCTGCGGGTCACGGCGATTTCGCAGACTTGCTCTTCGAACTCGCCGAACTCGACGGCTTGGAGCGGCTCGCGTTCGTGACCTCGCATCCCAAAGATGCCGGCCCGCGGCTCGCCGAAGCGCTGGGCTCGCTCCCCGTCCTGCAGCCGCGCTTTCACCTCGCCGTGCAGTCCGGTTCCAACGCGGTGCTGCGCCGCATGAACCGCAAGTACACGGTCGAGCACTACGAAGAGATCGTCGCGCTCGTGCGGCGTCACGCGCCCGGCATCGCGCTGACGACCGACCTGATCGTCGGCTTCCCGGGCGAACGCGACGAAGACTTTGCGGCCACCCTCGCACTCTGCGAGCGCGTCCGCTTCGCGCAAGCGTTCACCTTCATCTACTCCCCGCGGCGCGGAACGCCGGCCGCGCACTGGGAGCAGGTCCCGGGCGAGATCGCGAGCGCTCGCTTGCGCACCGTGGCGGCGAAGATCACCGAAGGAGCGTCCGCCTGGAACGCGCCCAAAATCGGTCGCACGATCCGGGCGCTCGTGAGCGGACCCTCGCGCTACGATCCGAGCCGCGTGGCGGCGCGCGCGCCCGACGGAACGACGCTGATCGCGCCGCGCGGCGACCTCTGTGATGCCGACCTGCTCGCGCGGCCGTGGCTCGATATCCGGGTCACGCACCCGAGCTTGTGGGGCGGGCGCGGCGAAATCGTCGGGCTCGCCGAACGCGAGCGAGCGGCGGCGCGCGCCGTGCGGATCGCGGAGACGATCGATCTCGTCGCCGCGCGATAACGCTCCCTACCCGCCGCTGCTCGAGCAATACTTCGGCTTGCGCGCGCGCCATCCCGACGCGCTGCTGCTGATGCGCGTCGGCGACTTCTACGAGGCCTACGGCGACGATGCCGAGACGCTCGCGCCGCTGCTCGGGATCGCGCTCACGTCGAAGGAGGCGGGCGGCCGGCGAGTCGCGATGGCCGGCGTCCCGCACCACGCGCTCGATCCGCACCTCGCAAAACTGGTCGCGCAGCGGCGCATCGTGGCACTGGCGGAGCAACTCGAAGCTCCGGTACCGAACAAGTTGACGCACCGCGACATCGTGCGGGTCGTGACGCCGGGGACGCTGGTCGAAGAGGGCCTGCTCGAACGCGGACGCGAGAATGCGCTGGTCGCGCTCTCGTTCGTCGGCGATGCGCTCGGCCTCGTGCAGGCCGATCTCTCGACCGGGCGCGCGGCGGCGACGGCCTTCGCGGGCGAGCGCGCGCTCGACGAGGCGCTCGCCGAACTTGGGCGGATCGCGCCGGTCGAGATCGTGGCCGACGTGCCCTTCGAGGTGCAGCGCACGCTCGCAGCGAGTTTTCCGCAGGCGCGGATCGGGGCACCGCCGCTTGCCGCCGTCGAAGCCGGCGAACGCGAACCCTTCGAGGGCTTTTCGCTCGACGGTTCGCTTGCGATCCGGCGCGCACTTGCCGGTCTGCTGGCGTTCGTCCGCCGCACGGGGCTCGAAGCGCCCGAGGGGCTCGTGCGGCAGCCCGCGCTCTATCACGCGCGCAGCTTCCTCGCGCTCGACGCCAACGCGCGCCGTCATCTCGAACTCGTGCGGGCGCAAGGCGCGAATCCCAAAGCGACCTTGCTAGCGACGATCGATCGCTGCCGGACCGCGATGGGGACGCGTGCGCTCGCACGCCGATTGCTCGCGCCGCTCGTCGAGCGCGGTGAGATCGAACGCCGCTTGGAGATGGTCGCGGCGCTCGTCGCCGACTACGCGAGCCGCGCGCGTATCCAAGAGGCGCTGGCGGCGACCTTCGATCTCGAGCGGATCGCGCAGCGGGTCCGCCTGCGC
>JBOHTX010000155.1:0-5341 GCA_050733855.1 Vulcanimicrobiaceae bacterium | reverse complement strand
GCCCCAGAGCGCGCTCCGGCCGGCCTTGATCGGGCGGCTCTTGGCGTGATCACCACGAGCAACGCCATCGAGATTTCCGCACCGCCCCAACGGATCTACGCGCTGGCGGCCGCGACCGAGCGCTGGCCGGAACTCTTGCCGCACTACCGCTTCGTGCGCGTGCTCGAACGCCGGAGCGGAAACGCCCGGGTCGTCGAGATGGCCGCCCGGCGCGATTGGATTCCGGTGCGCTGGGTCGCCGAACAAGAGAACGATCCGGCGACGCCGCGCATCCGCTTCCGCCACATCGCGGGTGCGACGCGCGGGATGGAGGTCGAGTGGCGCTTCGAGCCGAGCGGTTCGCGCACGCTCGTAAGCATCGAGCATTGGTGGAACAACGGGGCGGCGCGGTTGGTTTCTGATTGGGTCGTGCGGCACGTTATCTGCGAGTTTTTCATCCACGACATTGCGAACAAGACGCTGGCGCAGGTCAAGCGGCTGGCGGAGGCCGGGCGATGACGCAGCGGGTGGTCGTGACGGGCCTTGGTCCTCTCACGCCGCTCGGGAGCGGGGTCGAGGCCTTCTGGGACGGCTTGCATGCGGGCCGGATTGCGACGCGGCGGATCAGCCGTTTCGATGCGAGCGCGCTGCCCTCGCAGGTTGCCGCCGAGATCCTCGATTTCGATCCGAGTGCGTACGTCGATGCGCGCACCGTGCGCCGGACCGATCGCTTCGCGCAGTTCGGCCTGGCCGCAAGCGCGCTGGCGCTCGCCGACGCGAAGTTTTCCCCGAACGAGGGCCGTGAGGTCGGCGTGTTCCTCGGCTCGGCGCTCGGCGGTCTCGCCTACGCCGAAGAAGAGCACGATCGCTTCCTCGCCCGGGGGATTCGCGCGGTCCATCCGCTGCTGGCGACCTCCGTCTTCGGCGGCGCCTCGAGCTGCAACGTCTCGCAGCACTTCGGATTTCACGGTCCGGTCATCTCCAACGCGAACTCGTGCGCCTCGGGTGCGGTCGCGATCGGCGAGGCTTTTCGCGCGATCGCGCGCGGCGACGTCCGCGCCGCGCTGGCGGGCGGGGTCGAAGCGCCGCTCGCGCCGCTGACCTTCGGGGCCTTCGCCGTGATTCGTGCGATGTCGCGCCGCAACGACGAACCCGCGCGCGCAAGCCGCCCCTTCGATCGCGGGCGCGACGGCTTCGTGATGGCCGAAGGCGCCGGCGTGCTCGTGCTCGAGCGCCGCGAGGACGCGCTCGCGCGCGCTGCACCGATCTACGGCGAGATCGTCGGCTACGGCCTGACCGCCGACGGCTATCACATGACCAAACCGCGCCCCGACGGCAGCGAGTCCGCGCGCGCGATCCGGCTCGCGCTCGCCGAGGCGCAGCTCGCCCCGGACGAACTCGAGCTGATCGACGCGCACGGTTCGGGGACGCCCCTTGGCGACGCCGCCGAGGTGCGCGCGCTCGAAGGAGCGCTCGGAGCGTATGCCAAGCGGGTGCCGGTCGTCGCGACCAAGGGCCAGCACGGCCACGCGCTCGGCGCCACCGGCGCCTGGGAAGCGATCGCGGTGCTGCTCGCGTTCGCGCGCGGCGAACTTCCCGGCACAACCAACCTCGACGACGACGATCCCGAATGCGCGCTCGCCTTCGTGCGCAAGCGCCGCCAAGCGCGCGTCCGCAACGCCCTCTCCCTCTCGCTCGGCTTCGGCGGCCTCAACGCCGCGCTCGCCTTTCGCGCCGTGGTAGAATAGCGCGCATGGGTGCGCTCAAGCGCTACGAGGTTCGTGTCGCCGAGCAGCGGGAGCGGCTCGCCGCGAGCCTGGAGCGATTCGTCGCGCTCGCGCGCAGCAAACCGGACGTGCGGGCGGTCTACGTCTTCGGTTCGTTTGCGACGGGCGCCGTCGGTCCGACGAGCGATCTCGACGTGCTCGTCGTTCGCGCCACGGAGCTACCGCCGCACGACCGCGGCGACGATCTCTACGCGGAGGCCAAGGTCGACGTCGGCCTCGATCTGGTGGTGGTGACTCCGCAAGAACATCGCGAGCGCCTGCCGGCGACGAGCTTTGGTCGCGTGATTCTCGCCACGGCCCGCCAAGTCTATGCAGCCTGACCGCTTCGAGCAGGCAGCGTATTGGCTGACGGCCGCCTCGCAGGATGTGGAAGTCGCTCGTCGCCTCCAAGATATGCCGAACGTCGCGTGTTTCCACGCGCAGCAAGCCTCGGAGAAAGCGCTGAAAGGTCTGCTATCGGCGGTCGCCGGAGAGACGGCGCGCTCGCATACCGCTCGGCGGCTCCTCGATGAGGCTCTGGCGCTCGGAATCGAGATTCCGGAGGAGATCGCCGGCAAGGCGCTCGCACTCGACAAGTTCTACATACCGCCGCGTTACCCCGACGCGCTCGGGGGCGTCGACGTCACGACCGCGTTTACCGGCGAGGAGGCGGCGACGGCGCTGACGAGCGCCTCGGTTCTCGTAGCCTTCGCGCGAAAGGTCGTCGCTCACGAACGCGAGCGACGGCCGTAGAGCTCGAGCGATTTCGACCGTCGTTGTGGCCCGGGGCGACGCGGAGTTCGTTAAGCTCGGCGTCCGCTGCGGCCTAAGAGCGTGGCGTAGTAGAGCAGCGTTCCGAGGGCTTGCAGAGCGGCGGCGACGTAGGTCAGCGCGGCGGCGCGCAGCACGCGCCGCGCGCCGGGGATCTCGGCGGGTTCGAGGATGCGGTATTGCTGGAGCATCTCGAGCCCGCGGCGGCTCGCGTCGAACTCGACCGGGAGCGTGACCAGCGAAAAGAGCGCGCCCACGCTGAAGACGATCAGGCCGATCAGCGTCAGTCCTTGCGAGTTCAGATAGAGCCCGGCGATGAACATCAGCGGCCCGACCCAGGCGCCCAGGCGGACCGCCGGAACGATCGCGCCGCGCAAACGCATCGGCAGATACCCTTGCGCATCTTGCACGGCGTGTCCAAGTTCGTGCGCGACGACCGCGACCGAGGCGACCGAGTTCGCGGTCGAACTCTGCGAGAGGTTGATCGTCTTCGAACCGGGATCGTAGAAGTCGGTGAGCTGCCCCGACGTACCGCGCACGCCGATCGTCAGCCCCAGCGCCGAAATCAGGGTTTGGGCCGCACTCTGACCGGTTGCGCCGCTCTGCGTCGGCACGCGGGCGAAGCGCGCAAACGTCCCGCGCAAGGAGAACTGCGCCCAAAACCCGAGCAAAAGGCCCGGCAGCGCGAACAGCAGATAGGTTGTATCCGTGATCGGGAAAAACACGGGCCGTCTCCCTTCGGATTGCGTGCTTCATGCGAGAGCCGGGGACGTGGCGCGTTCGGCAGGGCTGCGCTTACCTCATCGCGCCAAAAGCAGTGCCAGGGCGGGTGTCGCATAGGCCAGCATCGCGCACCAGACTGCCAGGAAGTACAGCCCGACCCCGCGGCCCGCGAGCGCGCCGAGCACGTTGCGCGCGCTTGCCGGGCTCGAGCGAGCGAGGGCGCGGGCCATGCCGAACGAGAGCGGTAGCGTCAGCGCTTCGAGCAGCGCGAGACTGCGCGGCGCGCCCGCGGCGACGGCGAGCGCGACCCCGAGGTAGAGAGCGGCGAGCGCGGCGAACGCAAGCGTGCGCGTCCGCGCCCAGCCGAGACGCACGAGTAGGTTGCGTTTGCCGCAGGCGGCGTCGGGCTCGAGGTCGGGGAGTTCGACCGCGATCATCATCGCGAAGATCGCCGCCGCGCCCGGAAGGGTGCTTGCGAGCGCCGGCGGGCCGAGTGGCGCTCCCTGGGCGGCATACGCGCAAAGCGGGAAGAGCGTTCCGACGATCAGCGCAGTGTCGAGTTCGCCGAGCCCGCGCGCAAGCAAACGGAACGGCGGCGCCGAGTAGGCCCACGCGAGTGCGCCGAGTAGCAAACCGAGCGCGCACGCAAGCGGCCGGCCGAGGGCCGCGAGCGCGAGGCAGGCCAGAGCGGCAGGCGTGGCCGCACACAAGGCGGCGCGCAGCGCGACGACCGGTGCGAGTTCGCCCGCGACGAGCACTCCGCTGCCGCCGGAAAACGGCGTGCGCTGCGCGAGCGCGTCGCCTTCGCGGTCGAAATAGTCGTTCGCGACGTGGGTCATCAGGTGGAATCCGCTGATCGCAACTTGCGCGAGCGCGGCCGTGCGCCAGTCGAACCGCCCGAGCAGGAGCGCCGCCATCGCGCCGCCGAGCGCACCGCCGACGAGGCCGCCCAACAGGAAGGTCGGGCGCGCAAGCTGCCACAGGCTTCCGAGCGTGCGCACGCGCGATGCCTAGCGAAAGCGGAGGCGGCGCATCCGCTCGGGCAGTTCCGCAAGCGACGCGAGATTGCGGAGACCGACCAGCGAATCGAGCAAGGGCAGGGCCGCACGCAGCGCGCGCGCGCTCGGTTCGAAGCCGGCCTTCTCGGCGTGCGGGTGCAGCCACACGACGCCGGCCGTCGTGCGGCGCAACGCGCGCAGCGCGCCTTCGAGTAGCGCCGGCTCGCCTTCGTCCAGGCCGTCGCTGAAGATGAGCACGAGCGTGTCGTCGTCGAGGCGTTCGCCGTGGTCGCGCACGAACGCGCGCACGTTCGTGCCGATCCGTGTCCCGCCGCCCCACGCCTTCCCGAGATGGGGCAAACCCTCGCCGCGCCCGGCCCGGCGGAGCGAACGCGTGATCTCGAGCAACTCGGTGCTGAAGAGGAAGACGTTCGCTCTCCGACTGCGCGCGACGAGCGCCGACGCAAAGGCGAGCATCAGGTGCGCGTGCTCGGCCATCGAGCGGCTGCCGTCGAGCAGCAGGACGAAGCGCGGGGCGCGCCGCCGGTGTCCCAGCCGGTGCAGCCGCAGCGGGTCGCCCGCGGTCGCAAGGCTTCCGCGCAACGTACGCCGCGGGTCGAGCCGCGTGCCGCGCGGGTCGGGTGAGAAGCGGCGAGCGCGTCCCAGTTCGATGCTGCGAACGAAGCGGTCGACCGCGCGCACCACGCCGTCGTCGTCGAGCTCGTCGAGCTGCGGCGGCGCGGCGCTGCCCTCGCGCGGCGAAAAACGTGCCCGCATCGCCATCCATTCCTCGGCGCCGCTCTGCCGGTGTGCGGCCGCGCGTTTCGGGAGCGCGCTGCGTTCGTCGGCGCCCTGGTCCGTCGCCTGAGCCGTCGGCGCGGGAGGTTTGCGCGCCTTCGAGGGCTGCGGTCGACGGGGCGCAGGCGAGTCGCGAACGGGGTTGTGCGGCTGGCGTACGCCGTGCGACCCGAGGAAAAAGGCATCGAAGGCGCGGTCGAAGGCTGCGCTCTCTTCGCGGGTCGCGCAGTACACGAGACGCAACGCGGTGCGCACGCGCGCGAGGTCGGCGAGCCCGACCGCCTCGAGTGCGCGCAACGCGTCGCG
>JBOHTX010000154.1:0-5351 GCA_050733855.1 Vulcanimicrobiaceae bacterium | reverse complement strand
GAGCCCGAAGGCGCGCGCGATCGCGGCCAGCCGTTCGCCGAAGATGCCGACCGGTGCGGCAAGGACGCGTTCCCCCGGCGAGAAGCTGCTCGCGACCGCGGCCTGAAGTCCGCCGGTCCCGGAGCCTCCGAGCGCCACGATCTCTCCGCTCGTGCCGAAGATCGGCGCCATGCCGCGCACGACGCGTGCCAGCAGCGCCGCGAACTCGGGGCCGCGATGGTCGATCATCGGCCGCGCCATCGCGGCCAGCACCTCGGGTGCGCAGGTGACCGGACCGGGGATGAAGAGCAGTTGCCGTTCCATCGCAGCGTATCCTATCACACCGCGGAATCGAGTGGCAGCGAGCTTGCACGCGTTGGCCGGCGTTGCGTCGTATCCTGAAAAGGTGGAATCGAAGCGGCCGCCGCGGCTGACCGCGATCACCTCGGGCGGCGGTTGAGCGAGTAAAGTCGGCTCCGCCGACCTGGCGCAGGTCCTGCGCCGCCTCGCGCTTCCGTCCCATCCCGATGTCCTTGTCGGCTTCGCGACCAGCGACGATGCCGGCGTCTTTCGCTTGCGCGACGATCTGGCGCTCGTGCAGACGGTCGATTTCTTCACGCCGATCGTCGACGACCCGCGCGATTTCGGGCGGATCGCGGCGGCCAACGCGCTCTCCGATATCTACGCGATGGGCGCACGGCCAATCACGGCCCTCAACGTCGTGGGATTTCCGATCGACGAGGTCGGCGGCGACGTCCTGGCCGCAATTCTGCAAGGCGGCGCCGAGATCGCGGAGCGCGCGGGCGTCGCGCTACTCGGCGGGCACACCGTCCGGGACGACGAGCCCAAGTACGGGATGGCCGTCACCGGGGTGGTCGATCCGCGGGCGATCGTCACCAACGCCGGTGCGATCGCGGGCGACGTGCTCGTGCTCACCAAGCCACTCGGCACCGGAATTCTCGCGGCCGCGCTCAAGAGCGACCGGATCGGCGAGGCGCAGATCGCACCTGCCGTGCGCTGGATGACGACCCTCAACGCCGAGGCGGCGCGCGCGATGGCCGCCGCCCGCGCGCACGCGGCGACCGACGTCACGGGCTACGGCCTGCTCGGCCACGCGCACGAACTGGCCGCGGCGAGCGGCCTGCGCCTGCGCATCTCGGCGGCGCTGGTCCCGGTCGATCCGCTGGCGCTCGAACTCGCGCGCGAGGGGATCGCTCCCGGCGGTTCAAAGGCGAATGCCCGCGAGCACGCGGCCTTCACCACGTTCGCACCCGAGGTCGCGCCGGAACTGCGCTTGGTCCTGAGCGACGCGCAGACGAGCGGCGGCCTGCTGATCGCAGTCCCGCCGCAGCGGCTCTCGACCTTGCTGGCCAGCCTGCGCGAGCCCGAGGCGCTGGCGGCGGTAATCGGGGGCGCCGAGCCCGGCGAAGGGATCGTCATCGAAGCTTAACAACCGGCAGGTCCGTCCGCACGGAGCACGGCGGCGACGTGCCGAAAGTCCCGGTTCTTGAGGTAACGCTCCCGCACGCCGATACCGTGAGCGAGCGGTTCGGCGCGCTCCAAGAACCCCTTCGTTTTGCAGGTATCGATCGTGATCTCTTCGCCCCGCGCAGCGTCGCGGCAAATCGGAACCCGAGCGGTCCCCGTTGCGATCGTCGGCGCGGGCCCCTATGGCCTCTCGCTGGCCGCGCATCTGAGCGCGCGCGGGATCGAGACGCAGGTCTTCGGCTCGCCGATGGCGGCCTGGAGCGACCACATGCCGCGCGGAATGCACCTCAAATCGGAAGGGTTCGCCTCGAGCCTCTCCGAGCCGTCGGGCCGCTTCACGCTCGGGGCGTTCTGCCGCGAGCGCGGCATCCCGTACGCGGACGTCGGCACCCCGGTCGCGCTCGAAACCTTCGTCGACTACGGCCGCGAATTCGCGCGCCGCTTCGTTCCCGCACTCGACGAACGCCGGGTCGTCGAGATCGCGCGCGACGGCGAGGAGTTTCTGGTGACGAGCGACGACGGCGAACGTCTGCGCGCCGCATACGTCGTGGTGGCCGCCGGGATCGGATACTTCGCGTACCTGCCGCCGGAGTTGCGTACACTCGACGATGAGTTGCTCTCGCACAGTTCGCGGTACGGCGATTGGTCGCACCTCGCAGGGCAGCCCGTCGCCGTGATCGGCGGGGGCTCGTCGGCGGTCGACGTCGCGCTCTCGCTCCACGGCGCAGGCGCGGCGCCGGAACTGTTCGCGCGCTGCGCGTCGCTACGCTTCCACGAGCCGCCGGATCTGGACCGCGGCCTACTTCGTTCGTTGATCTTCCCGCGCTCGGGGATCGGGAATACGTGGCGCGCATACGTCGGCGCCGAGTATCCCGACGCGATCTATGCCTTGCCGCAGCGGCTGCGCCTACGGATCGTTCGCCGCACGCTCGGCCCCGCGCCGTGCTGGTTCACGAAGGAGCCGTTTTCGAAATCGGTTCCGGCTCATCTCGGGCGTCGGCTCGAGCGCGCGGTGCGCGGCCCGGACGTCGCCGTTCTCACGTTCGTCGACGCCAAAGGCAGGCGCGAGGAACGCAGCTTCGATCACGTCGTGGCGGCGACCGGCTACCGCGTCGATCTCGCGCGGCTCGCGTTTCTCGGCAGCCTGCGCGCGAGCCTCGCAACCACCGGCGGCTCGCCGCGCCTTTCGCGAACCTTCGAATCCTCGCTCGAGGGCCTCTACTTCGTCGGTCTCGCCGCGGCCGCGAGCTTCGGGCCCGTCCAACGTTTCGCGTACGGTGCCAGCTTCGCGGTACGGCGCGTCGCCGGCGCGCTCGCCGCGCTCCAGCACGCACGCCGATAGGATCGTCGTTGCCGCTCACCTGCCTGCTCGCGACGAGCCAGCGCTGGGTGTCGACGTCTCGCATGCCGGCCCTGCTCGCCGCGGCCGGCGCGCGCGTTAGCGCGCTCGCGCCGTGGCCGATTCAACTGGGTGCCCACGTCCACGAACACCTGCTAAGCTCGCAGAACCCGGCCACGGTTGCGAACCGGCTCGTCGAACTGGTCGCGCGGCGCGCTTTCGATCTCGTCGTCGTTGCCGATGAGCCGTTGCTCGGCGCACTGCTTGCGACCAAGGGGCCGCTGCCGTGGTATCCCGTCAACCTTTCCGACGAGCTCGCCCTCGAGCTGATCCTCTCAAAATACGCGCTCGCCACACGCGCCGAGGGCCTCGGACTGCCGGTCCCCGAGTCACGGCTCGCCGCAACGCCCCAAGGGTGGCGCAACGCAGCAAGCTGTCTCGGTTTTCCGGTCGTCGTCAAAGGCAATCGCTCGTTTGGCGCTTTCGAAGTGACGGTCGCCGAATCGCAGGCTCGCCTCGACGCCGCCTGCGCACCGCTGGTCGCGCGCTACGGGCGGGTGCTGCTACAACGCTTCGTCGATGGCGACGAGGGCGGCGTCGCGGTCGTCTACCGTGACGGCCTCCCGCTCGCGCAACTCGCGTACCTTTCGAGCTGCAATTATCCCGAAGCACGTTCGCCGACGACGGTTCACCGGCCGTTTGTGGCAGCTGCGATCGGCCCGCTCGTCGAGCGGATCGGTGCACTCACGCATTTCACCGGCTTCGCCGCGCTCGACTTCATCGTGGCGCGCGACGGTCGGATCTCTTTGCTCGAGATCAACCCGCGTCCGACGCTGGCCTTTTGCGGGACGCCGGCAAACCGCGCGCTCTTCGCACCGGCGGCGCACGCGCTGCTCGCTCGCAACGGTTCGGTGGATCGCGCGACGCTCGCGCTCGCCGACGAAGCGGTCTACTTCCCGTCGTACGGTTTCTACTGGCTGACCCGCGCCTCGCCGTCCGAACGACGCACCGGACGCCGCCTGCTGCGGGCCGCCCGCTCGTTCCGCCCCTCAGAGATCGCGCTCGCCGCTTGGGAGACAGCGCGCTTCCTCCGGCTGCTCGCTGCAGGTCTGGTTCGGCTCATCGCTCGCCGCCGTTGAGCGCTGCGGCTACCCGAGGACACGCGAGATCGCGCGGGCGACCTCGTCGATCCGCTCGTTGAGCGCGGCCACGTGACCGCCGCCGATTTCGACGACCTGTACGTCGCGAACCAGCGCGCCCCAGCCGACGGTGCGGTCGTTGAACATCGAGCGCTGATCGGAACTCCACACCAGGGCCACGTCGCCATCGTACGGTTTGGGGTGGTAGGTCAATGCGGCTGCGAAATGCGCGAGGGAGTTTTCGGTTTCGCGGGCACCGCGCCGCTTGGGGAAGGGTTGCGGCTCGTGCGTCGTGGGCAGGCCGCCGGAGCGCGCTTTGCGCGCGCGCCACTCGCGGGCGAGCACGAGCAGCGCTCGCGGATCGTGGACCAGCGCCGCATGCAGTCGCGAGATGCGGTAGCACAGACGCTCGCGCCGATACGGATCGAGCGCGGCGTTGAGCGCGACGAAGCGCAGGAGCGCGTCGAAGACCGGCAGCGAGCGCGACGGCATCGGCGAGGCGTTGAGCAGCACGAGCCGTTCGACGACTTCGCCCTGCGCGCGCAGCACGCGCGCCAGCTCGTAGGCGATGACGCCGCTCGAACAAAAGCCGCCGAGCCGATAGGGCCCATGCGGTTGCACCTCGCGCAACCGCGGCGCGTAATCGCGCGCCATCTCCTCGATCGTCGGCAGCATCGGCAACCCGGCGGTCCCGTGCGAGGCGACCGCGATCAGCGGCTGATCGGGGCCTATCGCCGCGGCCAGGCGGCGGCTGTAGATCCCGCCCGCGAACAGGTCGCCGTGTAAGAACACGAACGGCGCTTGCCGCCCGCTTTGGTTGACGATCTGGAACGGCCGTTCTCCCTCGGGAGCGGAGCGGCGGGCCGCATGCTCGTCGATCGATTCGGCGAGCGCGGCGAGCGTCGAACGCGCGAATAGCGAGCGCAGCTCGAGCTCGACCCCGAACTCGCGCTCGATCCGCGCGAGCAAGCGGAGCGCAAGCAGCGAATGAAAGCCGAGGCCGAACAGGTCGGCGTCGCGAGCAATCGGCGCACCGCCGAGCATCGGCTCGAGGATCGCCGCCAGCCGCTGCTCGGTCGGGCCGCGCGGCCCGTCGGCTGCCGCGACGGAACCCGATTGCGAATGTTTGGCCGCAAGCGCGCGACGATCGACCTTGCCGTTGCTCGAACGCGGTAGCGCGGCAACGAGTTCGATCGCATCGGGGACCATGAAGGCCGGCAGCTCGCTTTGGAGCGCGCGGCGCAGCGAAGCCGCGCTCGCAGGCGGCGTCGACTCGCGCACGACCGCATACGCGCGGATGCTTCGGCCGCCGGCGAGATCGCTCTCGGCGACCGCGACCGCATCGGCGACCTCCGGAAGTCGAGCGAGGGCCGCCTCGACCTCGCCGAGTTCGATCCGAAATCCGC
>JBOHTX010000153.1:0-5396 GCA_050733855.1 Vulcanimicrobiaceae bacterium | reverse complement strand
ACGTACGGGTTGTGATCGATCGCCGAGACCAGCATCTGGAAGGGGCCTTCTTCGGCCGGTGCTTCGGGGACGCGCTCGGCGAGGGTCGCGAACAGCGGCTCGAGATCGCCGCTTGGGTCGTCGAGCGTGCGCCGCGCGATCCCGAGTTTCGCGTTGGTGTAGAGGACGGCGAACTCGACTTGCTCGTCGCTTGCGCCGAGTTCGAGAAACAGATCGAAGACCTCGTTCTCCACCTCGCGTGGGCGAGCGTCTTTGCGATCGATCTTGTTGACCGCGACGACCGCGCGCAAATCCAGCTCGAGCGCCTTGCGCAGCACGAAGCGAGTCTGCGGCATCACGCCCTCGGCCGCATCGACCAGCAACAGCACCCCCTGCACCATCTGCAAAACGCGCTCGACTTCACCGCCGAAATCGGCGTGGCCGGGGGTATCGACGATGTTGAACTTGATGCCGCCGTGAACGATCGCGGTGTTTTTCGCGAGGATCGTGATCCCGCGTTCCCGCTCGAGCGGATTGGAATCGAGCACGCGGCTCTGGACCGCTTGACCCTCGCGAAAGACGCCGCTTTGGCGCAGCATCGCGTCGACCAGGGTCGTCTTGCCGTGGTCGACGTGGGCGATGATCGCGACGTTGCGGATATCGGGCCGGGTTTTCACGAGCAAGAGTGTAGCACGGCCGCACAGCGCAAGCGCCGACCTGAGGCGGGAGCCGCCGCGAGCTTAAGAACCGAAGCGCCGCACCCGGCCGGCGAACGCGCCCAGGGCCTCATCGAGCAGCGGCGCGTCGAAGGCCGGCCAGTGGACTGGGGTCGACCACAGTTCGGCGTAGGCGATCTGGTAGAGCAGAAAGTTCGAGACGCGCAATTCGCCGCCGGTCCGGATCAGCAGGTCCGGATCGGGCAGGCCGGCGGTGCAGAGGTACCGCTCGAGCGTCTCGGCGCCGATCGCCTCGGGCGCGAGCCGCCCGGCCTCGACCTCGCGCGCGAGCGCCCGCATCGCATCGCACAGTTCGCTGCGGGCGCCGTAATTGAGCGCCAAGTTCAATAGCATCCGCTCGCCGCCGGCCGTCCGCTCTTCGAGCGCGGCGACGGCCGCGCGGGTCGCGGGCGGGAGTGCTTCCAGCCGGCCGATCGCCCGCACGCGGACCCGCTCGCGAGCGAGCGGCGCGCACTCGCGCAGCGCGAACCAGCGCACGAGCTCCATCAGTGGCCCGACTTCGCTCGCGGGTCGCCGCCAATTTTCTTCGGAAAACGCAAAAACGGTGAGCACTTCGATGCCGCGCCGGGCGCAGGCGCGCGCGGTCTCGCGCAGCGCGCGCACACCGGCCCGATGACCTTCGAGCGACGACAGCCCACGCTCGCGCGCCCAGCGCCGGTTGCCGTCCATGATGATCGCGACGTGCCGTGGCGCGCCGCCGGCGAGCGCTGCGCGCGCATTCTCGATCACGAACTGGGCACCAAGCGGATCGCGGCGCGGCTCGCGCCGTTCCCTTCGCGCGCGCTCGCGTTGACGGCCCGGACTACCGCTTCGAGCGCGTCGATGTAATCGAGAAAGCGCCGCTTCCCGGCCGGCGTGATCCGCACGAGGGTCGCCGCGCGGCGCGCGATTCGCACCCGTCCCAAGCTCACGACCTGCGCTTCCGCCAGCGCATGCAAGTGGCGGTTGAGGTTGCCGTCGGTGAGCGCACAGGCGTCCTGCAGCGCGGTGAACGTCATCCCGCCGGGATTTGCCACCAAGCACGTGCAGACGGCGAGCCTGCCCCGCTCGTGGAAGAGGCGGTCGAGCCCATCGTAGGCAAACGGCGCTTTCGTTGACAACGGGGCGGCGTGCCCCCCGTTCCCCCCCGGGCCGGCACTCGCCGGCCCATCGTCGCTTCGCTCCTTTGACAACGGAGCGGCGGCGGGCGGGCGGCTCGTCATTGCGCGGCCCGCAGCGGGCGTGCGGCGTCCGTCTCGCGTGCGTCGCGGCGTACCAGCAGACCGATCGCGATCTGTCCAAGACCGAACGCGAGCGGCATGATCCACCACGAGAGCGGGCCGATCTGCGGAATGAGCAGCAGCAGCGCGGCGACCGCACCGAACGCGACCGCGACCGCGGTGACCGCGCGCGGTACGAGAGCGCGCGAAGCGAACAGCCCGAGCGCGTAGGCTGCGCACCACATCGCCGGCAAGAGCTCGACGAGCTGGCGTTCGACGAGGCCGATCGTGATCGTACCGCCGGCGGCGATCGCCGGGAGAATGCTCCATCCGACCGTGCGGAATTGCATGCCGGCTTGCACGTCGCGATTGCGCGTCCGCCAGAGCAAGATCGCGCCATAATTGATCGCAAGCGCGAGTCCGAGGCAGCTCATCCAGATCGCGAGGTATGCAGCCCGCTCGGCCGTGGTATGCGGCTGCGGCGCGATCGCCGCTTGCACGGCGCCGGCCAGAATCGCAACCAGGCCGCTGGCGATCGCAGCGTTCCCGGAGTAGCCTTCGAAGCGCTGCACGGTCGCAATGCGAACGCGCATCTCGGCGATATCCGCCAGCGCTTGCCGAACTTCCATCGGCGTCCTACTTTGCCGCGCAAAGGGAAGGTCCCTTCCGCCCAGGGCTAGCGAATCCCCGGGGCGTCGCCGTAGAGGAGACGGAAGGCGCGGCGGGCGGCGCCGAGGTCGCCGCCGGTCGAGTCGAGGATTGCGCGCGCGGACGCTTGCAGCGGGCCATCGGGGAATTCGGCGATCCAGACTTCGCTTTCGCTTGCGAAGTCGAAGTCGCGTTCGTCGATCTCGAAGAAGAGAAAGCCGGATTCCGGAGCGCCCAGACGTTCGAGACGGTTGTGCGCTTCGGCGGCGTCGGCGGTGACCACGCCGTTGAGGATCAGTTGCATCAAGGTCGTCTCGCGGTTGGGGAAGGTCGCGAGTTCGCGCGCGATGCCGTCGATCTCGGATGCGCACGAGACCTCGACTTCGCGCACCCGCCAGCGCAGACGGCCGGTGCTTCGCGCCTGCACGAACGGTGTGGCTCCCGCGTCGTCGATTTCGACGACGAGCGCGTTTCCGGGACGGATATCGTCGAACGAAGCCGGTTCCGGCGTGCCGCTGTACCAGGCGCGAGCCTGGTCGCGCGCATCGAAGAAGGCATGCGTGCCGTGCCGGCCGCCGAGCGCGAGGTAATCGAAGCCCTCCGCAGCCGGCTCGCGGCCGGCGAAGAGCGCGTGAGCGATTCCGATCGCGATCCCGTTGCGCTCGGGCGGCGGCTGGAGATTCGGGTCGGCCGTTCCGGGCTGCGCGACCGGGCACGGATAGAGGGTCACGCCGGGCCGCACGCAGACCGGTGCCGCGTTGCGCACGCGCACCACGTTCGGCGCGGCGCTCCAGGATTCGTCGTCGTTCCACAACGCCGATGCAGATGCCGGATCGGCGTGGCCCGGGACGAGGTACACGAGTCCCTCGAAGCATGCAAGCAGTCGGGCGAGCCGGCGCACGTCTTCGGCGGGAACGTCGACATGGTCGAAGATGTCGCCGGCGACGAGCGCGAACTCGCAGCCGCTCGCGCGTGCCAGCGCGACGATCCGTTCGAGCGCGGCGAAGCGTTCTTCGCGTACGACCTCGGCGGCGGCGCCGAGGCCGTGCGCCGGCAAGCCGACGTGCCAATCGGCGCTGTGCAAAAAGCGGACCATCCGTGTCCTCCGGGGGTCCTCTCGCTTCGCGCGCGAATCCGTCGTTTGCGAGGGAGAGTACGGGTCTGGTGGCCCGCGCGGTCTTCAAAACCGTCGAGGCCCCTTCACGGGGGCCGGTAGGTTCGATTCCTACACTTTCCCGCCGTTCTCACTCTTGGTTTTCGGCTGGGACGCACCCCAGGGTGCGGCTCTCGGCGGAAACTTTACCGGGCGAAGCGCGTCAGCTTTTCGCGGTCGACTCGTGCGATGCGACCGGCGCGGCGTTCGATTGCTCCGGCTCGTTCGAGGTCTGAGAGCGCGCGGCTGACCACTTCCTTGACGGTGCCGGCGGCAGTGGCGATCTGGGCCTGCGTCATACCGCGCAGCGTGCTCAGCGCCGGCCGCAGGCCGGGCTCCGGTCCCGCGTGGGGCAGCAGCACAATGGCGACTCGTGCCGTCGTCGGAAGCGACGTCTGCGCCGCAAAGCGCTCGACGACCGTGCGCATCCGCTGGGCGGCGATGGTAGCCAGCGCCCGAACGAGCGGCGCGTCCGCAGCCATCGCTGCGGAAAACGCGGGCTTGCGGAAGGTTATCAGGTCGGCCCGCGACGAGGTGACCTCGAAACGCGCGAGCGCTGCTCCCCCATCGAGTGCGGAAACCTCGCCGAACGGTTCGGTCGGCAAGACCTCGTACAAGGCATGCTCTCGTCCGTACCGCGACGTGAGAATTGCACTCAGCGTTCCCTCGCGGACGAGGCCGAACGCACTCCAGTGCGCAGCCTCCCCGACGACGGCTTGCCCGCGCGCCAGCACCCGTTCGTTCGCGGACGCCGCCAATCGCGCATGCGTATCGTCAGAGGCGTCCGCGAGCAGGGCGCAGCGCCGCAGAAAGCCGGCGACGCCTTCCTGCGCGGAACTTCCGATACGGCGGAGCGTGACGCGCCAGAGGTCGCCGGCGAGCATTCGCTGCAACCACACGTACTGGCCGCCGCTGCGCTCGTCAAGCTGCACGCGTAGCGGACGCGGCTCGTGATCGGTAGTGATTGTCAGCTCGCAACCGGGTTCGAGGGCATCGAGCAGTGAAAAAATCTTCGCATGGCGGTCGCGCGGCGGGATTGCGCGGACATCGAGCTCGATCTCGCGCCGGTCGGCCGTACGGCTCTTCACCCACGTCTCTACGTTCGGTCGGGAACGTGAGTCCTTCTTGTCGCGACGATTCACGAGCTGCGGGCCGAACTCGAGCCGGGCTACCTGGAAACGGGCCGAGAGACGCGGCGGGTCGACATCGTGGAGTCCGTTGCGTAGGGACGCCCTCCGCCGCTCGCGGCGGCTGCCGTGCCGGACGCCGACGGATAGAGAAGCGCGGAGATGCCCTCGGCGAGCGTGTCGAGATCGAGCTTGTCGTCGCTCGAGAGCGCGACGATCGCCAGGCCGTCGACCGGCACGATTCGATCGAGCGCTGCGTAGCCGGGGATCGTGCCGGCGTTCTGCGCGGCGCTCCGCCCCGCGAGCGGAGCGATGAAGAAACCAAGTCCGCCGGCGAGGTTGGGCGAGAAGGTCGAGGTCGTCGCGGGTTGTAGCATCGTGCCGAGCTGCGGTAGCGAGAGCAGGGTGCCGTCCATCAGCGCGATATCGAAGCGCGCGACGTCGCTTGCGTTCGAGAACAGATCGCCGCAGCCGTAGAGCCAGCTTGCATCGGGGAAGCTCTCGCCGCCGAGTGGCGCGGCAAGCACCGCGCCTTTGGGCGGCGCGCCGACGG
>JBOHTX010000152.1:0-5407 GCA_050733855.1 Vulcanimicrobiaceae bacterium | reverse complement strand
GCACACGACACTACTCCGTCCATAATGCGATGATGCGCGCGGACTGTGCGCGGGCGATGCGTGCAGTATGAGCAGATTGTGTGCCGGCGTGCGATCAGCGAAAGCTCGAGGCGACCGTGCCGCAGATGGCGCTCCAACCGTCGACCATGATGAAGAGGTAGAGCTTGCACGGCAAGGAGACGACCGAGGGGCTGAGCATAAACATGCCCAGCCCCATCAGCGTCGCGGAAACGACGAGATCGATCACGATGAACGGCAGATACATGGAAAACCCGATCGCGAAGCCGCGGCGCAGTTCGCCCACAACGAACGCCGGAATCACGACCGTCAGTGGCGCAAGCGCGAGGTCTCCGGCTGGCCGGTGCGCGATCTTCGCGAAAAATTCGGCGTCTTGCTTGGTAGTCTGGCGGAGCATGAATTGGCGCAACGGTGTGAGCGCGCGCTGGGCCATCTGGACGTTGTCGATCCGGCCCTGTTGGTAGGGGACCAGCGCTTCCGACGAGATGCGCTGGAGGGTGGGCGTCATCACGACGAGCGTCAACACGAGCGCGAGCCCGGTGATCACCGTGTTGGGAGGAAGCGCCTGCGTGCCGATCGCCGACCGAACCAGCGAGAGCACGACGATGATCCGCACGAACGAGGTCATCATCACCAGGATGAACGGCGCCAAGGCCAGTACGGTCAACCCGCCGAGCATGTCGAGCGGGAAGTTCGCTCCGCCCGGCAGCGAAGCGACGGCGATCACGCCGCGACGTTCGCGATAAGCTCCGTGATGCGCAATCCAAAACGCCCGTCGACCGCGACGATCTCGCCGCGTGCGATCACGGTTCCGTTGACCTTGAGATCGATCGGCTGATCGACGGTCCGGCGAAACTCGACGACCGACCCAGGCCCCAGCGCTAGGATCTGCTGCACGCTCATCGGCGTGCTGCCGATGTCGGCGGTCACCTCGAGAACGACGCCGAGCAACAGTTCGAGGTTCGGGCCTTGCGAAGCGATCATGCCGGCTTTACGCTCTCTTCCGTCGGGTTGCTGGTTACCGAGAACGCCATCACGCCACGGTGCAAACCGCATTCCCCGCGCGCGATTTCGACGTCGCCGACGAGCAGCGATGCCGGTTCGTCGAGGGCCGTATCGAAGCGCAGCACCGAACCCACGCTCAGCGCCATCATCCGCCGCGCCGGGACGCGCGTCCGCGCCAACCGCCCGGTCACGTCGACCCAAACGGGCAACAACGCGCTGTGCGCGAGCTTGCGATCGGACGGCGGTGCCGGATCGCGCGACAGACCCAGACCAATCACCGCATCGACCGGCGAGCCGAGTCGCAATTCGAAATAGGTCGCGCACTCGTAGCGCTCGATGGGACCGTGCGCGGGCGCGAAGGACATCATCTCACCGCAGAGCGGAGCGCACACCGGCGCCAGCTCGCGACCAATCCGCTCGATGACCTGCTCCTCGACCTCCGACAGTTCGCGGCTCTCGAGATTTTCTGCGCCTTCACGAAAGGCGCAGGCCGCCAAACGCCGCGCGTCGCGCTCGCGAAAGACGAGCAGCAAATCGCTGGACCGGCAGTGCGCGAGGAAGACGCGCGCGTTCGCGAACAGCGCCGGCTGGGAACCGATCGGCACGATCACGGGCTCGAAGACGTCGATGTTCAACTCGCGGTCGAGCAGGCGCGAGAGATGCTCCGTTACGGTGTTGGCGACCGCGCATACCGCCGACAGCCGTACGTTGGTCGCGGGCTCGAAGCGCGGATTGCCCGCGGCGTCGAAGCGCAACGCCGCAATCATTTGATCAGGTCCATCGAAACCTTGTCGGTCTTGTTCCTGGCGTGACTGGCCGTCTGCAACGCGCTGAACGCGAGGTAAGCGTCGCGCAGATGCGTCAAGCCTTTGAACATATCGATCTGACCCTGGTCGGTGCTCTGCGCGATGAGTTTCGCGAAGTCGCCCTCGCCGGGCCGGCCGATGTGCGGCTCGACGCCGGCCGGGGCCGTGATGTGGACGCCGTCGGCGGCATCGATCTGCGTGCCCGCCGGAAAGCGCGCGAGGGCGATTCGGCCGATGACGATCTGCTCGGGCTTGATTTCGGCCGTCTTCGGATCCACCGCGTTGCGCGTGTACGCAACGTCGCCGCTCGCGTCGACGTGCGGTTCGCCGACTCGGCCTAGGGCGACGTCGACCGGATCGGCCGCGAGCGGGACCGGTTCGTCACCGGTCGTTCCGGCTGGAAAACCAAGAATGGCGGAGCCGTCGCGGGTGTGCAGTGCCCCGTCATCGAGCCGCAACGCACTGTCACGTGAATAGAAACGTCGCCCCTGCGAGTCTTCCCCGATGTAGTACGTGGCGGGAGGTGCGACGGTACTCATTGGGTCGAGCGAGCGCGTAGCGCGCACGGCGTCCGTGAGCCGTTCGCTGTCGTCGGCTGGAACATAGCCTGGCGTAAACTGGTTGGTGAGGTCCGCGGCGCGCCCTTCGATCTCCGTAAAGACTCGCGCGCTGGTTGCTTCGATCATCCTTCCTCCTCGCTCGGCGTGGCTCGCGTGCGCGTCCCATGCGTGAGCGCAATGCCGTGAGCCCGCAGCGCAATCCGCGCGCTCGTCAGTGCCTCGGTAACCCGCTCGAGCGATCCGGGCGGAACGATGGCCACGACTTCCACCGCCGCGCCGCTCCGGCGCAGCAGGAAGCGGACGCGCTGGCCGTGCTCATCGGTTACGTCGACTTGGGTTCGGCGCCGGCTGGCTTGCGCGACGCGAGCGCGGTAGATCGCCACCCGCGCGCGTTCGGCCAAGAAACGAACGCTGCGGACGCTCCGGCCGAAGGCCACGTCGCCTGCTTGGGTCGCGGAAGGCCGCGCGGCTGAACGATCGGCCGCGCGTGCGCGGGTCCAGGTTCCGCCGCTCGGAGGCCGCCCGGCGGGTTCGGCACCGGCGTCGAACGCCGGCGGTACCGGAACTTCGTGCGCGGACACGCGCCGCGTCGTCCGGGTTTCCCGTGCACCATAGAGCGCGTCATACCACGCCTGCGATAGGGACCGCGGGTCCGCGTAGCGATAGGGCCGCGAGTCGGCGCTGTTCTGCTCGACCTTCACTCTCACGACTCTACGAGCCGAACCTGGAACGACGATGCGAGAATTGTGACCGAAGTATGTTAGCGACGGCCGTGCGCGTATGTCTGAAGCACCGAAGCGACGTACTGCTGCGTCTCGGCGAAGGGTGGCACGCCGCCGTAATGCTCGACCGCCTCGGGTCCGGCGTTATACGCCGCGACCGCGTAGCGCGCATTGCCGAACCGATCCAACAATATCCGCAGCAGGCGCGTTCCGCCGTCAATATTCTGCGCGGGATCATACGGATTAGTGACGCCCAAATCACGTGCCGTCTGGGGCATCAATTGCATCAGTCCTTGCGCTCCGGCGCTGGAAGTCGCATAGCGATCGAAGCCCGACTCCTGGGCGATGACGGCCCGCACCAACGCCGGATCGACCCCATAGCGCCGCGCACTCGTCTCGATCAATCGATCGACCGCGACTGGCGACTTTGCCGGGTTGACCGCCGGCAACGCGCGCGCAGTTTGGTTCGGCAAGAGCGCGGAAAAGCCGGCTGCATCGAGTTCCGCTGCCGGCAGCGCCGCATCGGTCTGTGCGATCCGCTGCTCGACGAGTGCAAGGTCGCTAACTACGGAATTCATACTTCGACCTCCTTATGAAAGCCGCACGAGGGCGTGCGGTCCGTCGCCCCGCTCCGGTTGAAAGCCGCACGAGGGCGTGCGGTTCGTCGCCCCGCTCCGGTTGAAAGCCGCACGAGGGCGTGCGGTTCGTCGCCCCGCTCCTCAAGAGGCATCCGGTAAGCTCACGCGGGTCGCCAACGAGCGCAGAATTTCGAGGGTCTCGGCGGGGGCGGCCGCAATTGCGGTCTGCCGAAGGAATGCGTCAATGCGATCGCTCGCTTCGATGGCGCGGTCGACCAGCGGCGTCGATTGCAGGAAGCCGAGTTCACGCGCGTCGCGCGTTTCGTCGAGTACGGCGATGGCCTGGCGCACCGCTTGCGCAGCCTTGCGGTGATCGGCCTCGACAACGTCTGACATCGTCCGCGAGGCGCTCGCCAGAACGTTGATTGCCGGAAAGTGGCCCCGGCGCGCGAGTGCCATGTCCAGCACGATGTGGCCGTCAAGCGTCGAGCGCGCCGCATCCGAGAGCGGCTCGCGCTCGTCACTGCCGTCCGAGAGGATCGTTGCCAGGAGCGTTATGCTGCCCCGGCCGACGCTCCCGCCACGTTCGAGCAGGCGCGCCATCTGGTTGAAAACGCTCGGCGGGTAACCGCCGCGACCGACGGCTTCGCCATTTCCGATCGCCAGTTCGCGCGCCGCCGAGCAAAAGCGGGCCAAGCTGTCGAGGATAACGAGGACCGATAATCCGCGCCGGCGCAATTCGGCGGCCTGCGCAAGGGCGACGTGCGCGCTGCGCACCCGCTCGGCAGCCGGGCGGTCACTCGGCGCAACGACCAGCGTCATGTGCTGCTGCACTTTGTCGATCCAGCGTGCCGCCTCGCGACCGCGCTCGCCGACGAGCCCGACGACGACGGCATCCGCACGCGCCCCGTTCGCGAGCATTTCGATCAGGGTCGATTTGCCCGCGGCCGGCCCGCCGAAGATGCCGACGCGCGCGCCCCGGCCGAGCGTCAGCAGGCCGTCGATCGCCCGAATGCCGGTCCAGAAGGGTTCTTGGATTGGCGAGCGGTCGGCCGCTTCGATCGGCGCGACCGTCACCCTCGCGCGGCGGCCTTTGATTGGCCCCCGTCCATCGACCGAGCGTCCGGCGGCGTCGATCGCTCGACCCAAAAGCTGGGTCCCCAGTTCGAGGAAGTCTGCGCCCGGGTCCGATTCCACCGGATCGCCGACTGCGATGCCCGCCAGCGGGGCAAACGCCGTCAGCCGCACGCGGTTCTCCTCGATGTGAGCCACCGTGGCGGCGATGGATGGGGCGCCGCGTGGCCGGATGCGGACACCTTCGCCGACGAGGGCGGCCGGCAATGTTGCCACCACACTGTCGTTCATGGCCGCGACGACGCGCCCGATCCGAATACCCCCGACGCTCATACCCGGATGCCGTGTTGTTCGAGCACCGAGGCGAGCCGCGTTCCCATCCGCAAATCGAGTACACCGTCGGCGAACTCGACTTGCAAGTCGCCTGGCTGCAACGCGGGATCGGGTTCGAGCGCGACGCCCAACTCTTCCAGCCGCTCGAGGTCGCTTGGCGCGACCCGGAACCGCACTTCGTGATAGGCGTTCCACTCGTTCCAGACCGCGGCGGCCAGCGCGCTCACATCGGCCGGAGCCAATTCCAGTTCGCGCACGAGGACCCGGCTCGCGATCATCGCGAGCAGCGATTCGGCCTCGCCTTCCACGAG
>JBOHTX010000151.1:0-5432 GCA_050733855.1 Vulcanimicrobiaceae bacterium | reverse complement strand
GGTGCGGCCTGGACGGACCTCCCCGCCGCCCCAGCAGGATACTTCCCGGCGCGGTTAGCGAAAGAACCTGCGCCATGGAACCAAGACCGGCGCGCTCCCCGATGTCCGAACGGGTCCTCAAGACCGTTCGCACTTCGACCTTGGAGCGGCTTCTCGACACCGCGGCCAAGTTGTTTTGGACCAAGGGCTACGCCTCGACCACGACCCGAGAACTCGCCGAGGTCTTGGGGGTGCGCAAGGCTTCCCTCTACCACCACATCAACAACAAGGAAGACCTGCTCTTTAAGATCTCGCTCATCTCCCTCGAGCGTATCATCCACGACGTGCAGTGCGCGGTGGCGGAACTCGACGATCCGCTCGAAAGGGTGCGGACGCTGGTGCACGCGCACGTTAAATCGATGATCGCGAATCGGGACAAGCACTCGGTCATGCTCACCGAATTTCGCGCACTTTCGCCGGTGCGCAATGGCCGGATCGTCGCGCTGCGCGATGAGTACGAACGGCTCGTAACGAGCGTGCTCGCCGACGCGTGCGCGGCGGGAGTGCTGCGCGCGGACATCCCGGTGAAGTATCTTCGGCTCAGTTTGCTCAACCTCTTGAATTGGTCGATCTTTTGGTTCGAGCTCGAGGGCGAACTCTCGCCGGAGCGCTTGGCCGATTATCTTACGACGATCTATCTCGCCGGCGCGCAGACCTCCGCCGCGAGCCTGCGGCCCGGGACCGAGTCCGGCGCAGACCTGACGCACTGAACCGGCCCGTGCGGGCGAGCCCCCGGCGCCGCCGGCCCCCCCCGAGCCAGACTCCGACTAAAGTCGGGGATTGACTTCGGCGAGTCCGCGTGCGTACAATCCCTACCGGTCGCCCGGTTTTTATGGAATTTCACGCGCACGATGCGGTTTCCGAGGATATTTTCTCTGGCCATGCCTGCTGCGTTCGATATGTCCGGCAAAGTCGCGCTCGTCACCGGGGCCTCCGAGGGCCTGGGGCGGCACTTTGCGGGGGTGCTGGCCCGGGCCGGAGCCCGCGTCGTCCTCGGCGCGCGCCGCCGCGAGAAGCTCGAGCAGGCCGTCGACGAGATCGCCTGCGGCGGCGGTTCGGCGACTGCGGTCGCGCTGGACGTCAGGGCGGAAGCGAGCGTACAGGAGGCGTTCGCGCAGATCGACCGCAGCGTCGGGCCGGTCGACGTCGTCATCAACAACGCCGGCACTACGGTCGACAAGCCGCTCCTGGAACTGAGCGAAGCCGAGTGGGACGGGGTCGTCGACACCAACCTCAAGGGCGTGTGGCTCGTGATGCGCGAGGCGGCGCGGCGCATGATCGATGCGAAATCCGGCGGCTGCGTCGTGAACATCACCTCGATTCTCGGCGAGCGGGTCGCCGGCAACGTCTCCGCCTACGCGGCTTCCAAGGCGGCGGTCACGCAGCTCACCAAGGCCGCCGCACTCGAGCTCGCGCGCTACGGCATTCGCGTGAGCGCGCTTGCGCCCGGCTACATTCGCTCGCGACTCAACGACGAGTTCTTCGAATCGCCGCGCGGCCAAGCCCTGATCAAGCGCATTCCCCAGCGGCGCTTGGGCAGCCCCGCCGATCTGGATGCGCCGCTGCTCTTGCTGGCGTCGGACGCTTCGCCGTTCATGACCGGCGCCGTCGTGGTCGTCGACGGCGGGCACCTGGTGAGCTCGCTATGATCGAAACGCGCGAACGCGTCGCGCTGACGGCGCACAACGTCGCCGCCCTCGCAGCTTGGATGGGGGACGGCACCTCGCTCGACCGCTACGAGCTGCTGAGCGGCGGCGGGATCCAGCAGAACTGGCTGATCGAAGGGACGCGCGCGGGAACGCCCTTCGCGTACGTCCTGCGCACCGACGCAGCATCGTCGTTGCGCATGAGTCACTCGCGGGCGCACGAGTTCGCGCTCATCTGCGCCGCGCAGCGAGCCGGCGTGACGGTGGCCAAGCCGCATGCCCTGTGCGAGGATCCTTCGATTCTCGGCGCGCCGTTCTTCATCGCCGAGCGGGCCGCCGGTGCGGCGCTGCCGTCGCGCGTCATTCGCGATCGCCGTCTCGGCGGCGATCGCAGCAAGCTCGGCGAGACGTTGGGTGCGCAGCTCTCGCGTATCCACTCGATCCGCCCGCCCCAGCCGTCGCTCGACTTCCTGGCGCTACCGTCTCGCTCGGCGGCGCTCGATGCGGTCGATTCGAACCGCGCGACCCTCGACCACCTCGGCGTCGCTCGCCCCGTGCTCGAATGGGGCCTCCGCTGGCTCGAGCGCAACGCGCCGGCGCCGGCCGAGCTCGTCCTCTGCCATCGCGATTTTCGTACGGGTAACTACATGCTCGACGCGCACGGCCTTTCGGCCATCTTGGATTGGGAGTTCGCGGGCTGGGGCGACGGCACGGAGGATCTCGGCTGGTTTTGCGCGGCGTGCTGGCGGTTCGGCAACCGCGAACTGGAGGCCGGCGGCGTCGCGACGCGCGCCGATTTCTATCGTGGCTACGAGCGCGAGTCCGGCAGGCAGGTTGCTCCGGATGCCGTGCACTACTGGGAAGTGGCGGCGCACGTGCGCTGGGCCGTGATCGCGCTCTTGCAGGCAGACCGTCATCTTTCCGGTGCCGAACCCTCGCTCGAACTGGCGCTCACGAGTCATCTCGTGCCGGAACTCGAGTGCGAGATCCTCGCGCTGCTCGGCGGCCGGCGCTGATGCGGATCCGTCCGGGCGGCGCGGAACTCTTGAGCGCGGCGCGTCTGACCCTACGCGAGCGTATCGTCCCCGCTCTCCCGCACGATCGTCTCGAGCGCATCGCGAGCATCGAACGCGCGATGGCGGTCGGCGAAGAGCGGCTGGGGCACCCCCACGTCGCCGCTTCGGAAGCCGAGCTGAACGCGCTCGAAGACGCACGCCTGGCGATGCGCGACACGATCCTTCACGCCTTACCGGCCGGGCGTCGCTACGATGCGCGGCTGGTGGCGAAGGCGATCGCGATTGCGAGGAGCCAGCTCTCCAACGGCAACGCGGGCGAAGCGCGCGAGGCCGAGCGGCTGGCGGCGCTGCTCGGTGTTCCGGCCGCCGCCTTGGACCGGCCCGACGAGGTGGGGTGCACCTTGGCCGCGCTGAACGCGCAGCTTGCGGCGCGCATTCGCAGCGGCGCCGCGGATGCCGGTTCACCGGCCCACGCCGCGACACTTGCGCATCTCGAGGCGATCACGCGCGAAGCGCTTTCGGAAAGCAACCCCAGCTATCACCGGCTGCCATCGTCGGGCGGCGCCGCCCCGCGCGATACGTCGAAAAAGACGCCGCTGCCGCCGGGGCGCGCGAACGCGGCGGTCGCATGGAGCGACGTCTCGCGCTTCTGGTGGGCGGACGTCGCACTTTCCTTCCGCTTCGGCGGCATCGCCGAACTGGTCTTCGCTTCGTGCATCGCTGCCTTTGCGACCCAGGCCGTCGTGGCAGGCTATCTCGCGCAACGCGCCGCGGCCAATCCGAACGTCCCGATGGTCGTGGTCGAGAGCGCCCATCAGCTCCACGACCTTTCGGTGGCGTTCGCCGAGTTGAGCGTCGCGCTGTTCGCGCTCGCCCCTGCGCCTCGAAGCTCGGCGGCTTCGAACGTGCGGGCTCGCGCCGCTACTTCGGCGAGCGCGACGTGACCGCTCGTTCGTTTCCCGTTGGACGCAGCGGCATGCCCGCGATCTGCCGGACCCCCGAGGTCTGCGCGGAAGATTTCGACGTCGCCGTCACCGTCGGTCGCGTCCGCGCGCATCGTTTCGGGCCGCCCGACGGCCGGCTCGTCATCTGCGTCCCGGGCATGTCGGCAAACTCGCGCTGGTTCGACTATCTGGCCGAGCGGCTGGTCGCACGCGACCGTCAGGTGGTGGCTCTGGATCTTCGCGGCCGCGGTCGTAGTTCGGTGACGCCGCGTGGCACCTACGGGCTGCTCAATCACGCGCGCGATGTTTTCGCGGTAGCTCGCCAACTCGGAGCCGCGAGCTTCGATTTCATCGGCCATTCGATGGGCGCGTACGTCGGCATGGAGGCGGGCGCCCTCCGCAACGAGGTGCGCCTGCGCCGGCTCGTCCTCATCGACGGTTTGGGCGTCCCGCGCCTCTCGGCGCTGTTGTCGATCGGCCGAGTCCTCGAGCGGCTGGACCGCTCTTACACGTCTCCCGAAGCCTACCTCGCGTACGTTCGCAGCCTGGGACTCGCGCGTTGGAACGCGTACTGGCAGCGCATCTACGAATACGAAGTGCTGGAGGAAGGCGGACGCGTACGCTCCCGGGCGCGGCGCGCACCGATCTTCGAGGACATTGCCTACGGTCGCACGCACGACGCCAGAAGACTCTGGCGGAAGCTCGACCTGCCGGTGCTGGCGCTGCGCGCGACCCGCCCGCTGGCCGGCCGCACGGGGTTCGTCGTCCCTCCCTGCGATCTGCGGAACTTCGTGCGCATTGCGCCGCGGGCCACCGTCGCCGAAGTCGACGACAATCACTACGAGATCGTGATGCATCCTCATACGGTCGCGACCATTCGAGGATTTCTCGATGCGGCTGCTTGATTTTGCGCCTCTTCCGGAAGATGCCACGACCTTCGATCCCGCCGACTTCGGGACGCTCTTTGCGTCGCTCGAACGCGCGGTTGCGCGCTACCCTGACAACGACGCCTACGTCGTGCCGTCGATGGCCGGGCGCCCCTATCACCCGGGCGGAATCGCCTTCACCTGGAAACAGACCTGGAACGAAGTGCAGAAGCGCATCGCGTGGTACCGCGCCGGCGGGTACGGCCCCGGACACCGCGTGGCGATCCTCTTCGATCAGCGCCCCGAGTTCGTGTTCCATCACTTCGCGCTCAACGCGCTGGGCTGCACGGTCGCGCCGATTTCGCCCGACTACCGGCTCGACGAGATCGCCTATCTGCTCGAGCACTCCGAGGCCGTCGTGGCCCTAGCGATCGAATCGCGGTTCGACGACGTGCGGGTTGCGGCCACCGCGTTTTCGCCGTCGCCGCCGGTGCTGCGCTTCGACGCGCTCGATGAGCCGCTGCCGGCGCCCCCGTTCCAGGCACGGAACCAGACGCCGGATGCGACGAGCGAAGCGTGCCTCATCTACACCTCGGGCACGACCGGTCGTCCCAAAGGCTGCGTGCTCACCAACGAGTACTTTCACACCTGGGGTTCGTGGTTCGCCTCGCGAGGGGGCCACCTGAAGCTGCGCTACGGCGAAGAACGGCTACTCAACCCGCTGCCGCTCCATCACGCGAACGCCCTGTCGATTTCGCTGCCCACGATGCTGCTTACCGGCGGTACCTTCGTCTTTCCCGACCGCTTCCACGCCGGAACCTGGTGGAAAGATGTCGTCTCGTGCGGGGTTACGGCCGTGCAATTCCAAGGCGTCATCCCCAACCTGCTGATGAAATTGCCCGAAACGCCGGAAGAGAAACG
>JBOHTX010000150.1:0-5448 GCA_050733855.1 Vulcanimicrobiaceae bacterium | reverse complement strand
GTCCCCAGCCCGCCACCGCCGCCGGTCGCAACCCCGCCGCCGAGCGCGCCCGTGACCGCGCCGCAACGCGCACCGGCGAACGCTCCGCCGGTCGTCAGCGTCGACGTTTCGGGGAACGTCCACGTCCCCACCCAGCAGATTCTCTCGGTCGTGCAGACGCGCGTCGGGCAGCCGTTCGACGAGAACCTGGTGCGCCAGGATTTGCAGAACATCTTCGATCTCGGCTACTTCTCCGACCAGGTCCCGCCGCTGATTCGCCGCCGTCCGAACGGCATCGCGGTCACCTACCGGGTCGTCGAGAATCCGGTCGTCACCCAAATCGCCTTTAGCGGCAACACCCACGTGCCCTCGGATACGCTGCTGGCCTTGATGGATACCGCAGTCGGCCAAGTCTTCAATACCAATACCTTTCATGAAGACGTGCTGCGGCTCAACTCGTACTACGATAAGATCGGCTACTCGGGTCAGGTGCCCTCGCACGTCACCGGGCTCAACATCACTCCGCAAGGCGTCTTGAGCATTTCGATCCTCGAGGGCTTGACCGTGCGCGGCATCGAGATCGAAGGGGTTCCGCTGCTCAAGGAGGAGCTCATTCGCAATGCGCTGGCGCTCAAGGTCGGCCAACCCTATTCCGACGAGCTCCAGCAGAAAGACTTCGAGAACCTCAAGGCGCTCTACGAGAAGTACGACCTCGAGCTCGGCGATTTCGACGAGGGGATCGACCCCACGACGATCGATACCAAGAACGGGACGGCGGTCGTCAAGGTCGACGTGCACGTGATGACGGTCGGCGCCGTCGAGATCACGGGCAACACCAAGACCAAGGACATCGTCGCGCGCCGCCAGCTCACGCTCCGTCCCGGCGACATCCTGACGCAAGCGGGCCTCAAACGCGACGACGAGCGGCTCAACAATCTGGGGTTCTTCGAAAAGGTCGACCTCGTCTCGAAGCCGGGCCCCGATCCCAAAAAGCCCTGGGCCGTCACGCTCGATTGGAACGTCAAGGAGCAGCGCACCGGGACCGCGCAAATCGGCGCCGGTTACTCGGGCGGTCCGACCGGCGAGGGCCTGACCGGGGTCGTCTCCTACTCGCAGAACAACATCAACGGGACCGGCAACGCCGCCTCGATCCGTCTGGAGACCGGCGCCCGCATCTCCGACGGCTCGATCAGCTTCACGATCCCCTACCTCGGCAACACCCCGAAATCGGAGAAGTACAGCCTGGCCGGCTCGGTCTTCACGAGCGCGCAGACGAACTTCCTCGCGGTCTACGGGGCCTCGACCGCCTCGACGGTCCAGCCGAACCCGATCGTCTCGACGCCCTCGCCCTCCGGCGGTGGCTCGAGCAGCACGGCGCTCGGCGGGATCCCGGTCGTGCTGACCCCGACCAACGATCTGCTGCCGGTCGCCGCTCTGTACGGAACGCGCTCCAACGGTCTCGCCTTCACGCTCGGACGGCGGCTCAGCTACACGCTGACCAGCTCGGTGGGAATCACCGCCGAGCGGCTCTCGACTGACGTCACCTTGCCCGGCGGCTACTTCCTGGCGGGCTCGCAGACGATCCTCAACAACCCGCTGACCTCGACGCTGTTCGGCGCACCCACCAACGGGACGACCCTGGGGATCATCGCGCCCTCGATCGCCAACACCTCGAACGGACAGGGCTACAACCTGCGCTCGCTGACGCTCGGCCTGCAAAGCGATACGCGCGACGACATCTTCAACCCGCGCCACGGTTCGCTCGTGAGCCTGAGCGAGGAGCTGTCGGGCAAGGTCGCGGGCTCGCAGTTCGGCTACACGATCACGACCCTCGACGCGGCCAAGTTCTACCCGGTCATGCGGGACTCGACGCTCGGATTCCACGCCTTGCTCGGCGATACGACCGGGGCGATCCCGCCCAACAAGCTCTTCGTCCTGACCGACCAGCAGCTGCGCGGGTATAGCCAAGTCTTTTACGGAACCGAAGAGGTCTTGTTGCAATCCGAGCTGCGCTATCCGTTGACTCCCGATCGCAAACTCTCGCTCGTGCTGTTCTACGATTACGGCGGGCAACGGATCCGCGGTGCCGAGCCGATCCTCGACCAATTCGGCAATGTCGCGGTCGATTACAACAAGTTCCTGTACCGGAGCGACGGCGGGATCGGGGTCACCTTCGATCTTCCGCAGCTCGGGTTCCGCTCGATCCGGATCGACTTCGCGAAGGGTGCGAACGGAACGCACACGAGCTTCGGAATCGGGCAAGCCTTCTAGTGTCCCGCCTCAGAGCGAGCGTGACAGTCGCCTTGCGCTTTTCCGCCCCCGCTTCGTTGCTCGTCGCTCAAATGGCGCTGCCATTCCGCGCTCCTCGCGCCTCGCGGGGACGAAAAATCGCGGCGGCTCCTCGGCGGCACGCGTTTCTGGTCGCCTTCGCCGCGGCGTTGCTCGCTGCCGCGCTGCTCGCGCCCGCGAGTCTCGCGAGCGACGTGACCGATATCGGCTACCTCGACCAAGGGGCGCTGGCCTCGATCCCGTCGTTCGTCGCCGCCAACCGGGAGCTCCAAGCCTACAAGGCGACGCTCGACCATCAGTTCGCAAGCGCGGTGCGGCGGGTCCGGGATCCCAATACCCAAGCCCGCATTGCGCAACAATATCAGAACGAGTTCGCCAAGAAGCAAGCGGAGCTGCTCGAGCCGCTGCTCGCGCGGGCGCAGGTTGCGATCGCCTCGGTCGCTTCGAGCCGCAACCTTTCGGTGATCGTCGATAAGCAAATCATCATCTACGGCGGTCAGGACGTGACCGGGGACGTCATCAACCTGCTGACCGGCCCGGGCGATCCGATCCCGCCGGTCAGCACGCCGCCGCCCTCGGCCGTGGGCTACGTCGATCAGAGCAAGATCGACGCCGTGCCGAAAGTCAAGGCGGCCAACGACCAGTTCGCGCAGTTCCAGAAGCAGCAGCAAGCGTTGGCCCAAAAGAATTTGCGCGCCGCCAAGAGCGATGCGCAGCGGCAAGCGGCCCTGCGGGCCTACCGCGATGCGCTCGCGAGCGAGCAGAAGACGACGATCCAGCCGCTGGTCGATGCGACCCGCACCGCGATCGCCGACGTGGCCCGCAAACGGGGCTTGGTGCTCGTGATCGACAAGTCGAATCTGATTTTCGGTGGGACCGATATCACCGATGCCGTCACGAGCGAACTTCAGTAGCCTTGCGCTACTGCTGCTGGTCGCACTGCTCGGCGGCTGCAGCCGGCACGCGCCCGCGAGTACGCCGGCCGCATCGCCGCCGCCCGGCGCCGACCGAGTCGCCTACGTGCGGATGAGCGTGCTCTTGAAGGCGCATCCGCTCTATCCGGAGCTGGCGCGCCTCGACGACGATATGGAAGCGCTGCAGTTGCGGAACATTGGGCCCGAGGCGGCCCATCCCGGGCCAGAACTGCAGCGCCAGGAGGTGGCGCTGCAGCGAGAACTCGACGCGGCCGCCGCCCGCGCGCGCAGCCAGCTCGCGCAGAAGCAACAGTTCTACGCCGAGCGCGAGCGGACCGCGGTCGCCCAGGCGCTGGCCGCGGCGGGCGGGCTCGGAACGCAGAGCGCCGCCGGGATCGCGCAGTCGATCGCTGCGGTCTCGTCGCAGCAGGCGCGGGCGGCGGGCGAGACCGCGCAGAGTAACGTCGACGTCTATCGCCGGACGCTGCTCGCGCAAGAGGGTGCCGCCATCGCGATCTATCAGAAAGACCTCGGTGCGAGCGCCGATCGCACCTACGTGGCGGAGGCCGACCGGCTGCGCCGCGGCGAGGCGGACGCGGCGCTACGCGAAGCGCAGGCCGACGCCGCGCAGAAGCTTTCGCTGCGCTCGAAGCTCTCGGATTTGGCGCTCGACGATGCGAGTCGCACGCAGATCGAGGCCCAGCTCGCAGCCATCGACCAGCGCGAAGCCGATGACCTCGGCGCGCAAAAGAACCGGGATCAGGCGACCCTCGCGGCCTTGCAGAAGCAACTCCGCGCGAACCTGCAGCGCTCGCTCGCGGCGCGGATTGCGCAGCTCCGCGCGCGAACGGTCGCGAAGATCGCTTCGAGCGAGGGGCAGACCCGCTCGGCGTTGCTCGCACAGCTCGGAACGCCGGCCGTGGCCGGCGGCGCCGCTCCGCCCGCGATCACGCCGGCGCTGCGCGCCAAGCTGCTCGCATTGCACCGCCGGTTCCAGGGCGATTTCAACCACGACGCCGAGCAGACGATCGCGGCCTTTGCGGCCACGCGGGCGCAGCTTTCGGCGCGCTTTGCCGCCCTGCGCGGCGCCGACGGCGCCGCTCAAGGGAGCGCGGCCGCCGAAATGAACGCGCTCGGACGGCAGCGCGCGCAACTGTACGACGAGATGGTGGCCCAGATCGGAAGCGAAGTCCGCAACCTGGCGCGCAAGCGCGGGATCGCGGTCGTCGTGAGCGAGGTGGTCGCGCCGGCCGACGGCGTCGATCTGACCGACGCCGCCCGCACTGCGATAGAGGGCTTGCACGAATGAGGCCCCGTTTTCCAACGAGGAGCGAAGCGACGAGGGGCCGCCGAGTGGCGGCCCGGGGGGCAACGGGGGGCGCGCCGCCCCGTTTTCACAGGAGTTTCTGCCTGGCGGCGGCGCTCGCGCTGCTGACGGCCGGCTGTAGCCGCGGAGCCGGCGGCGCGATCGCGACCGTCGACCTCTCGCGCATTCAAGCGCACTGGCCGATGTACATCAACTATTCGAATCAGCTGCAAGCCGATACGGCCGCGATTCAAGGTTCGCATGCCTCGCAAAAGACCAAGGAAGCCGAGCTTGCCGACTTGCAACGGCGCTACGTTCAGATGGCGAGCGAAGTCTCGGGCGCGCTCGAGCAAGCGGCGGCCCAGGTCGCCGCGCAGCGGCACTTGTCGCTGGTCGTGACCCGCCAGTACGTCGGCTACGGCGGGGTCGACATCACCTCGGACGTCGAGAAAATCCTCAAGATCACCGACGCCTCGACCCCGGCCCCGTGAGCGCGTGACGCTCGGAGACTATGCCGGGCTGATCGCGGCCGACGTTCGCGGCGATCCCACGATTGCGATCGAGCGGATCGCCGCCATCGACGACGTCGATGCGCGGGCGCTGACCTTTGCGGTCGACGAGCGCTATTTGCGCGCGGCGCTCGCGGCGCGGCCGGGTGCGGTCCTGACGGAGCCGGCCCTCGCCGAGCGGGTCGGCTCGACCACCGTTCCGCTGCTGCTCGTCCCCTCGGTCCGCGCGGCGCTGGCAGCGCTGCTTGCGGCCCTCGAACGACCGCGCCCGCAAGGCGAGCAGCGCGATCCCTCCGCCGCGATCGATCCGAGCGCCGCGCTCGGCCCCGGGGTGCGGATCGGACCGCTCGCGCGGGTCGGCGCAGGGGCCCGCATCGGTGCGCGCAGCGTCTTGCTGGCGGGCGCGATCGTCGGCGACGAGGCAGTGCTCGGCGCCGATTGTCTGCTCCAC
>JBOHTX010000149.1:0-5464 GCA_050733855.1 Vulcanimicrobiaceae bacterium | reverse complement strand
GGCCTACGCCGTCCTCAAACACCGCGTCTTCGATATCCAGTACTTCGTCAATCGCGCGCTCGTCTACGCCTTGACGGCCTCGATCCTGGTGGTGGCGGTCGGGTTCGTCGAATGGTTTATCAGCGAACTGATCGCGGAGCAGCACCTGGCCCTCTCGCTGACCGCGGCCGCCTCGATCGGGATCGGGGTGCTGATCAGCAAGCTGCACCAGCGCGGAGAGCGCCTGCTCGACCGCCTGGTCTTTCGCGCGCGCTACCGCGCCGGAGCATACTTCGCGCGCCTCGGGCGTTCGCTCGGCGAAGCGGACGAGCCGGCGACGATCGGCGAGGCGCTGGTCGCCGACGCCTGCGAGGAACTTGGGCTGAGCTCGGCGGCGCTGTTCGCTTTGGACGGGACAACCCAGGCGTACCTGCGAGCGAACAGCCGGGGCTGGCCGGCGACCTGTGCGAACGAGCTTGCGCACGACGACAAACTGGTGCGGGCCTTGCGCAGTGAACTCGAGTTCGTGCGCACCGCCGACCTGCGCTGGCACCACGACGGCTTACCGGAAGGGCACGCGCAGCCGACCCTCGCGGTCCCCGTCCGGATCGGCACGAATTTGCTCGCGCTCGTCTTGTACGGCCCGCACGAAAACGGAGCCGATCTCGATCCCGACGAGGCGCGTCTGCTCTTGCGGCTGGCCGACGCCGCGGCGATCGCCTACGTGCGGGTGCGCGCGCGCGAGCGCGACGGCGAACTCGCCGAGTTACGCGCGCAGCTCGCCGGCCGTTCGCTTGCGCCTTCGGGGTAGCGGTCTGCAGCGAAAGCACGAACGCAGATGATCGTCCACCATTCCGGTCGCCTGCATCAAGGCGTAGACGATCGTCGGACCGACGAACGAGAAGCCGCGGCGCCGCAGGTCGGCGCTGACCGTTGCCGCGAGCGGCGTACTGGCCGGAATCTCGGCCGGCCGCCGCGGGCGGTTCACGATCGGCCTGTCGTCGACGAACGCCCACAGCAAGGTATCGAGCGACGAGCCCTGGTCGCGTAGCGCGAGTGCCGCGCGCGCGTTACCGATTGCGGAGACGATTTTGGCGCGGTTGCGCACGATCCCCGGATCGCGCATGAGCGCGGCGACCTTGCGTGCACCGTACGCGGCGACCCGCTCGATCTCGAAATCGTCGAAGGCCTCGCGGTAGTGCGCGCGTTTGTTCAAGATCGTTTCCCAACTCAAGCCGGCTTGCGCGCCCTCGAGGACCAGCAGCTCGAAGAGGCGTCGCTCGTCGTGGAGGGGCCGGCCCCATTCCTCGTCGTGGTAGGCGATCGAAGCGGGCGTCGTTGCCCACCCGCAGCGAACGACGGAGTCGAGGCGTGCCATCGTCTTACGGCATCAGCTGCCGGGTGAAGTACGTCCACTCGAGCGCCGCGATGAAGGAGCGCTCGTCGATGGTGGTCCCGGAGCCGTGCCCGCCTTCGGTCTGCTCGTAGAAGAGATAGGGAATCCCCATCGCCGCGAGCTTGGCGGCAAACTTGCGCGCGTGCTGCGGCCCGACCCGGTCGTCCTTGGTCGTCGTCCAAATGAACGGCACCGGATAGCGCACGCCCGCTTTGAGGTTCTGGTACGGCGAGATCGAGGCGAGGAAGGCGCGCTGCGCCGGGTTCGAAACGCTGCCGTACTCGCCGACCCAGGATGCGCTGGCTTCGATCTTCTCGTACCGCAACATGTCGAGCAGCGGCACCTGCATGTCGACCGCATTCCACAGCTCGGGATGCTGGGTGAATTCGACGCCCATCAGCAGCCCGCCGTTGGAACCGCCTTGAATCCCGAGATGACGGGGGTCGGTGATTTTGCGCGCGATCAGATCTTCGGCGACGGCCGCGAAATCATCGTAGGCGCGTTCCCGATGGACCGTGAGCGCGGCCTCGTGCCAAGCGGGGCCGAACTCGCCGCCGCCGCGAATGTTGGCGATCGCGAAGACGCCGCCACGCTCGAGCCAGAGTTTGCCGAGGACGCCGCTGTAATACGGCGTGATCGAGATGTCGAAGCCGCCGTAGCCGTAGAGCACGGTCGGGTTCTTGCCGTCGAAGGTCATCGCTTTGGGACGAACGACGAAGTACGGGATCTGCGTGCCGTCCTGCGAGGTCGCTTCGTGCTGTTCGACGACCTCCTGCGAGGCATCGAATTTCGGGGCTTGCGCCTTGATCGTGGTCAGCGACCCGGTCGCGGTGTCGGCAAGCCAAAGTGTATTCGGGCTCAGAAAGCTCGTGACGTACAGGTACACGCCCGAGCCTTGCGGGTCTGACGATGCGATTGCGATCGTCGCGTTGTCGGGAAGGTCGAGCGCGCGTTGCGACCACCCGTCGCCGGCGGTAGGGGCGTAAGCCGCCGCGCGGCCGCGCACGTTGTCGTAGGAGGTGATGAGCAAGCGGTCGCGCGTCGTCGCGAGCGAGTCGAACGACTCGCGCGGCCTCGGGGCGTAGACGAGGGTCGGCCGGAGGTGCAGCGCCGGAAACGACGTGCCGTTCGCGGTCCAGTCTTGCTGGAGGTGGATCAGCAGGCGCCCGGCGACGAGCCCTACCGGCTGTGCCTTCAGCGGAATCGCGAGTTGCGGCGTGCCCGACGGCGTGAAGAAATGCGTCTCGTCCTCGAAGAACGAGATTCCGCGATCGATGAAGAGTGCGCGCCGGCCGTCGCCGTCTGTGATCGCGTACGGCTGAACCGCGACGTCGCTCGGGGATCCGCGAAATACCTCGGTTGCGCCCGCGAGCGGTTCTCCGCGCTTTAGCAGTTTGACGTCGTACGGATAACCGGACGCCGTCAACTCGCCCGGCGTCCATTCGCGGGCGACCAGCAGTTCGTCGTCGCTCACCCACGCCTCGGACTGCTTGCCGCGGGGCAAAACGAAGCCGCCGGGCACGAAGCGCTCGGTCCGCAGGTCGAACTCGCGCTCGGTCGAGGCGTCCTCTCCGCCCTCGGAGAGTGAGATCATGCAGAGCGTGCGGCTCGGCGAATCGCAATCGGCGCCTTGCCAGACCCAGTTCTCGTTCTCGGTCTTCGCAAGCGCGTCGAGATCGAGGACCGTCGTCCAGTTCGGGCTCGGTTTCGCGTAGTCCGCGAGCGTGGTCGAGCGCCAGATGCCGCGCACGTGCTCGGGGCCCTGCCAGAAGTTGTAGACGCGGCCGCCGACGATCGTCGGCCCGGGAATACGATCCTTGGCGCCGTTGATCGCGACCGCGTCGGCGTAGAAACCCGCGAAGCGAGGATCGCGCCGCAGCACGGCGAGCGTCTTTTCGTTCTGCGCTTTGACCCAAGCGAGCGCGCGCACGCCGTGGACGTCCTCGAGCCAGAGAAAGGGATCGGGCGCGGAAGTTTCGGCGGCTGTCGGCGTGGCTGCCGCCGCTGCCGGCCGGGCGCCACGGAGCCACGAGCCCACGCAGGCGCCGAGTACGCACGCAACGACCGCGAGCGAAATCGAAAGCCGACCGCGCATCGCGCGCGCTTCGCCGCCGAAACGGTCCCCCCATCCGGCGGGCCGCTGCGCTGACCCGCGAGCGGCCCGAAACTTCTGCGCCCGCTCGAACGTGCTAGGCGCCACCGGGAACCCGCTAATGAGAGGAGCACGACATGTCGACGACCGCAGAATCCGGGGCCAAAGTCATGGAATTGGCGCCGTATCTTTTCTTCTATGGGCGTTGCGAAGAGGCGCTCGCCTTCTACAAAACCGTCCTCGGCGGAAGCTACGAGGTGCAGCGCAACACGGCGCTGCCGGCCGAATACGAGGTGCCGGCCGAGTGGCGCAACAAGGTGATGCACGCGACCTTCACCGCGCCGGGGCTCACCTTCATGGCAGCCGACGGCCGCGAGGCAAAATCCGTCGACCCCGAAGCCGGAAATATCTCGCTCTCCTTGAGCACCCCGGATCGCGCCGCCGGCGAACGGCTCTTCGCGGCGCTCTCCGACGGCGGCAAGGTGACGATGCCGCTCGATGATGCATTCTGGGGCGGCCGCTTCGCGATCGTCCAGGACCGCTTCGGCATCGAATGGATGCTCTCGACCCCGTGACGTGATCGCGGCCTGAAAGCCTCGCCTACGACGCCGCGCACTCCAGGGCGAGGATATCGAGACGCCGAGCGACCGCCGCCAACCGCCGATCGGCCGTCGCGAGCGCGAGGTTCAAGCGGATCGCGAGTTCCAGGTACGATGCGTCGTACACCGTCAGTTCGTGCCGGCGCGCGAGTTCGAGTTCGCGGCCGAGCGTTGCCGGCGGTTGCAACTCGACGCCCAATCCGCGGAGGTTCGCGACCGCGTCGTTCGCTTGTGCGAGGTCGATGCGGTTGCGGCGCTCCGCCATCCGGAGCGCATTCTGCACTTCCCACGACCACAGGAACGGCGCCGTCGCGCCTTCGCTTAGGACGCGCTCAAAGACGCGTTGTGCTGCCGCGTCTTCCTCGTCGGGGAGCGTCCAGGCTAGGGTCATCGAAGCGTCGACGACGAGCGGCATCAGTACCGCCGCCCCTCGTCGATCAAGTCGCGCCAGGTCTCACCGGGTCGTAAGACGCTCTTGCCGCCGTTCCGATTTCTTACTCGCTCGCGAAGTGCGCGGAAGCGCTCCGCTAACTCCGCGCGGCCGACCTTCACGGGCCGCATCTCGACGATCGGCACGTTATTGCGAGCGATGACGATCGTCTCGCCGTGCTCCGCCCGCTCGATGATCTTGGAGAAGTGGGTCCTAGCCTCGTAGATGTTCACGTGGTCTTTCATGCTGCTCTTACCTCAAGGCTAGTCTAACACCTCGACCAGCCATCAAGCAACCTCGCCGGGCGCCGGCGGCGGCCGGAAGGGCCTTATCGAGGCGCCTCGATAAGCGAGCGGCAGTAACGCCACCCTCGCCGAACAGATCGCGGAACGCGAATGGGTTCACGCGGCGAGTGGGTCCGCCCCGAAGAACTATTTTCAAGCGTGATCGGCCGGACGCATGATCGAAACTGGCGCTCGCGAACCACTCGCGAAATGCGTTCACTCGAAGTGGCGTAGTTGCCGGATGCGGCGCCACCGGCGGCGAGCCGACGACGCGTCGGCAAGCGGATCGGGCGGCCATCGGCCGCCGGTGTCGTTCTGTCGCTCGCGCTGTTTGGCTGCACGACGCCCGTGGTCGCCTTTCGTTGTTCGGTTCGTGGACATCCCGGCAAGGAGCCGCGCGCAACGGTCACGCTTACGAACATCTCGCAAAAGACCATTGCCAGTTCCGAGGTACTCATCGACACCAACCGGGTGTACCCGAAGGGCGGCAACAGGCTTTTCGAAATCGGCGGAGACATTGGGCCGGACCAAACGCGCACGATTGACGGCCGTACGGCGGATTCGCAACACTACGCCTTCAAGGGCTTTAAGGATGCGCCGGAGGGCTGCGAAGTTGAATCGACGGATTTCTCTGACGGTACGTCGTGGTGGGCGCCGTCGCCGATGTGATCGCCACGGTGGTCC
>JBOHTX010000148.1:0-5465 GCA_050733855.1 Vulcanimicrobiaceae bacterium | reverse complement strand
AACGTGGTGCTCGCGGTTCCGAACGAGCCGGGCACGCTCGTCGCCGGCGCAAGCGAACTGAAGGCGCTTGCCAAGGCCGTCGACTCCGCTTGGCTGCGCTTCGCGCTCGCACCGCTGTTGCTCGCGCCGGGCGAGGATGCGCACGCGCTGCTCGCGCGCAGCGTGGTGGCGCTCCACCGCACGCGCGAATGCGAGCAGTTCGCAGGCAACGGCGACGGCGAAGCGGCCGCGCTGATCGCCGCGCTCGCGCGCTTTCGCGGCTTCGTCGCGCTCGAGCGCGATCCCGAAGATGGGCCCCCCGATGCGTTCCATCGCGCGCTCGAACGATTTGCGGCGCTGCGCGCGCGGACACTCTAGATTCTTGCGGCGACCGCCCATGCCGTCTGTATGCTCAGGTAGCGACCTGCGTCCAGCAGGTGGGTGCGGCCCGGGCGCCGGGGAGACGGACGAAGCCGGCTCGCAACCGTCGTATCCGGAGCTGATGCTCCCGTTGTCTTTGCGTTGGTCCTACACCGAAACATCTGCGCGTGCGAGCGCAGTCGTCACTTTCGCATTATCTCACCGGGGTCAAGGACTTGACAGCCGCTCGAGCCCGTGCTACGAACCGCAAAGGCGCGTTAATGGACGACCACGACGCGCATGCCGCCCGAGCGCCGGGTTACGTTCACCGCGACCTCGCTGCCGAAGCGGCGCACGATCACGTCGGCCGTCGCCTCGCCCGCCGACAGCCCGCCGAGGTGCAGTTCCGCCAGCACCGCGGGCAAGAGCGGCCGGACGAAACGTAGCCTCCGTTCGCCGGGATCGAACGAGAGCCCGAGCGCGGCCTGCACCAGCGCGAAAGCGCTGGCGCTCGCCCAGGCCTGGGGAACGCAGGCGACCGGATAGAGGGTCGGCGCGTTCCCCGAGCGGCGCGCGAAGCCGCAGAACAATTCGGGGAGCCGGTGCTGGTCCATGAACGACGCGGCGTGATAGAGCGAAGCGAAGAGCGTTGCGGCCGCTTCTTTCAGGCCGTAGCGGGCGCAGCCGAGCGCGATCAGCGCGTTATCGTGCGGCCAGACCGAGCCGTTGTGATACGACATCGGATTGAAGCGAATCGCCGCCCGCGAGAGCGTGCGAATCCCCCAGCCCGAATAGCTGTTGGCGTGCAGCAGCGTCTCGATCACGCGTCGCGCGCGTTCGGGCGAGGCGATCCCGCTCAGCAGCGCGTGGCCGGCGTTCGAGGTGACCACGCGACACGGGCGTTTTTCGCCATCGAGCGCGAGCGCGTAACACGACAGTTCTTCGCACCAAAAGGCGCGCTCGAAGCGCTCGCGCAACTCCTCGGCCTGCTCGCGCAGCGCACTCGCACGCGCGCTTTCTCCGAGCGCGTCGGCGACCTCGGCGGCCAGTCGCTTGGCGCCGTAGACGTAGCTCTGCACTTCGCAGAGTGCGATCGGCCCCTTCGGGGTCGTGCCGTCGGCGTGGAAGATCGCATCCGACGAATCCTTCCAGCCTTGGTTGATCAGGCCGTCGGGGCTATGACGGCCGTATTCGACAAAACCGTCGCCGTCGCAGTCGCCGTAGCGATCGATCCAGCCGAGCGCGGCTTCGACGTTCGGCCAGAGCGCGCGCGCGGTTTCGAGGTCGCCCGTCCGCTGCACGTAGCTGCCGTAGAGCAGCACGAAGAGCGGGGTCGCGTCGACGCTGCCGTAGTAGCGCCCGAACGGCACCTCGCCCAAGCGCGCCATCTCGCCGTGGCGCATTTCGTGCACGATCTTACCGGGCTCGGCATCGCGTTCCGGATCCACCTCGCTCGCCTGCGTTGCGGCCAAGAAAGCGAGCACGCCACGGGCCAACTGCGGATCGAGCCACAGCGTGAACAGCGCGGTCACGAGCCCGTCGCGCCCGAATTGGGTCGCGTACCACGGCAGGCCCGCGTCGGGATACGGTCCGCGGTCGGTGTGCACGATCAACGTGCTGAGATCGGCGAGCGCCCCCCGCGTCCAACGATTGAAGCCCGCGTCGTCGCTTTCGAGTTGCGTCGCGCGCGAGCGGAGCGCCTTGGCCGCGCGCCGGGCGGCTCGCAGATTCTCGAAAAAGGCGCGCGGCAGCGGTCCTTCGGCAGCGCGCGCGGGCGCGCCGGCACGCGCGAAGATCGCCGCGCTCTGGTGCGGCGCTAGCCGGAAAACGAAGCGCGCGCGGTCGGCGCTCAGCTCGGCCGGCTCCGGCGCGAACGAAAACTCGCTCTTGCGCTCGACGCCGTCGAGACCCTGGTAACGCGCGACGATCGTCGGGCCGGTCTCGACCCGTAGCGTGCCGCGCCGCGGGCGATGCTGACCGCGCACTTCGAACATGTCGACGAAATCGGCCGCAAAGCGCAGCGCGAGGCTGAAGTCGTGCGCCTCGCCGTCGAAGTTGCGGACCGCAATCCGCTCGTAGAGCGCGCCGTGCCAGACGTAGAGGACGCGCGTCAGGTAGAGCGCCTCGCGCCCGAGCAGCGAGCCGTCGCGGCGCGTGATATCGGGATTCGTGAGATCGACCCGGAAGTACGGATCGCCCTCGTCGCTCGTGACGCTCAGGAACATCGGCGGAAAGCCGTCGAGCGAGAGTTCGTAGCGCGAGACCAGGCGCGTATCGGCGCGGTAGAGGCCCTCCGGCGTATCGGGTGCGGTGCCGAGGTCGCCGCGCGTATCGAAGACCGCAAATGTCGTCTCGTGCTTGAGCGTGCGCAGGCGGCGCTCGGCGAACGCCACGGTCGCCGGAATGTGGTAGCTGACCGGTGCCCGGCTCTCGGCGGGCTCGCTTTCGGTTGCGCTCAGCGGGCGACTTCCAATTCGCGCGGGATCGCGACCCGCGGTGCGGCGATGAGCGCGCGGTAGAGCGCCAGGTACGCGCGCGTCATCTGCTCGGCGGTAAAGCGCGCTTCGAAACTGGCGCGCACCGTTGCGCGCTCGAGCGCCAACGCGCGCGGGACCGCCGCGACCGCTTCGGCGACCGAATCGACGATCCAGCCGCTGCGACCGTCTTCGATGATCTCCTCGACGGAGCCGCAACGGAACGCGATCGTCGGCGTGCCGCAGGCCATCGCTTCGATCATGACCAGGCCGAACGGTTCGGGCCAGTCGATCGGAAAGAGCAACGCACTTGCCTCGCCGATGAAGGCCTGCTTCTCCGCTTCGCCGATCTCGCCGATGAACTCGACCAGCGGATCGTCGAGCAGCGGTGCGACCGTCCTTTCGAAGTAGGCGCGGTCGGCGTCGTCGATCTTGGCCGCGATCCGCAGCGGCATCCCGACGCGCCGCGCGATCGCGATCGCCCGGTCCGGCCGTTTCTCCGGGCTGATCCGGCCGATGAACGCGAGGTAGCCGCCCTCGCCCCCCGCAAGCCGAAAACGCTCGCGTGGAAGCCCGTGATGGACGGTTGCGAGCCAGCTGGCCGTGGGGACCGGAAGGCGCTGCGCATCGGAGATCGAGACCATTGGCAGGTCCTTGAATTCGTCGAAAACCGCCGCGAGCCCGGGCACGTCGAGCCGCCCGTGCTGGGTCGTCAGCACCGGGATCCCGCGCGCCGCGAAGACCGGAAAGTGCAGGTAGTCGAGGTGGACGTGGACCAGATCGAACTCCGCGGCGCGCTCGCGCACCCGGTTGAGCATGATCATGTGGTGCGCAAGCGCGCTTTCTTTGACGGGATCGAGCCGCAGCGCGCGCCGACAGCACGGGACCAAGCGCGCCGACGTTTGGGAATCGCCGCTCGCAAACAGCGTGACCTCATGCCCGGCCCGCACGAGTTCCTCGGTGAGATAGGCGACCACTCGCTCGGTTCCGCCATACAGCTTCGGCGGACAGCTTTCGGTAAGGGGCGCGACTTGAGCGATGCGCATCGTACGGGCCCTATACCCACGAACGGCATGCTAGCGCCGGCCTCCCTGGATCGGAGCGAAAAACGCGAGCGCCCGTGCGCGCTTCGCGCCAGGCTGCAAAATTCGTGTCGCCGTTCGATGCTCCATCCGGCGGCGATGCGACCTTGCGCCCGCCGATCCCCGCGCGGCGCGGAGCCGCCGAACTGCGGAGCGAAGCAGCCCGCGATGCAGTTGACCGCAATGCCGCTCGACCTGCGGCTCGTCCATCCCTTTGGGATCGCGCGCGGGACCGAGACGGTCGCGCACTCGCTGGTCGTGCGCGTGCGCGCGGGCGAGCGCGAAGGGCTCGGCGAGAGCGCGCCCTCGGCGCGCTACGGCGAAAGCGTCGCGAGCGCGCTGGCGGGCCTGCGTGCGCTTCCGCCGCTCGGCGACGACCCGTTCGCGCTGCAAACGCTGCTCGCAGCGGACGGTCCGTACGCGCTTGCGCCGGCGGCGCGTTGCGCGCTCGACGTGGCGCTCCACGATCTGATCGGCAAAGCGCTAGGCCGCCCGCTCTGGCAGCTCTTCGGCCTCGAGCCGGTGCGCACGCCGGTCACCTCGTTCACGCTCGGGATCGACGCCCCGGAAACGATGCTCGCCAAGCTCGAGGAGATCCGCGAACACCCGATCGTCAAAGTGAAGCTCGGCTTTCCCGGCGATCTCGAGGTGCTCGCGGCGATCCGCGCGCGCTACACGGGCACGCTGCGAGTCGATGCCAACGAGGGCTGGACGTTCGACGAAGCGCTGCGCAAGCTGCCCGAACTCGAACGCCTGGACGTCGAGTTCTGCGAACAGCCGATCGCGGCCGGGGAGCCCGCCGCCTTGCGCGCGCTACGCGAATGCGCGCACGTTCCGATCGTCGCGGACGAAGACGCGCGCTGTGCTTCCGACCTCGCAGCGTTGCACGGCTGCGTCGACGGCGTGAACGTTAAACTCGTGAAGTGCGGCGGGCTGCGCGCGGGCCTCGAGATGATCCACGCCGCGCGTGCACTCGGGATGAAGGTCATGCTCGGCTGCATGGTCGAGAGCGCGATCCTCTGCACCGCCGCCGCGCACCTCTCGCCGCTCGTCGATTGGGCCGATCTCGACGGGCCGTTCTTGACCGCGCACGATCCGTTCGAAGGTCTGCGCTACGAAGGCGGCAAGATCGTTCTGCCGCCGGGCCCGGGTCTCGGGGTCGTCGAACGCGCGGCCGCCGCGCGATGACGCGACGCTACGCGATCCTCGCCCCCGAACAGTTCGCTTCGCGCAGCGCCAAGACCGCCCACGGCATGATCGCCTACGGAAGCGACGAGGTGGTCGCGGTGATCGACCCGCTGCACGCCGGGCGCTCCGTGCGCGAGGTCGTTCCGTATCTGAAGAGCGACGCGCCGCTGGTGGCGACGCTCGACGAAGCACAGCGTTTCGCACCCACGACGTTGCTGATCGGCGTCGCTCCACCGGGCGGCGCGCTGCCGCAAAGCTGGCGCGCGACGATCGTGCGCGCGCTCGAAGCCGGCCTCGAAGTCGCAAGCGGACTCCACGAGATCCTGGCGGAGGATTACGAGTTCGCGCGGGCCGCGGCGCGCGGCGACGGCCGCATCTGGGA
>JBOHTX010000147.1:0-5525 GCA_050733855.1 Vulcanimicrobiaceae bacterium | reverse complement strand
CTTGCGCTCGCGTACGCGACCGCGACCGTCCCGGGCGAGATCGCGCGCCTCGTGCCGAACGCGGCCGAAGAACGGCTGACTGCGTGCAATCCCTGGCTCGACGAACGCGCGCTCGCGGCCCCGCGCCGCGTGCGGCCGCGTGCCGCCGACGGGACCGTGCTCGACCTGTGGTTGCTCGAGCCGCGGGGCGACGAGCGTCCGGCTCCGTGGGTGCTCGAAGTTCACGGCGGTCCGCACGCGGCCTACGGGCACACGTTTTTTCTCGAGTTTCAGATTCTTGCGTCGCACGGAATCGGGGTCGCCTACGGCAATCCGCGCGGCAGCCAATCGTACGGCGAACGCTACGCCGACGCGATTACGGGCGATTGGGGCGGCCTCGATGTAGCCGACGTGCTGAGCTTGCTCGATGCGGCCTGCGCAAACGCGCCGATCGATCCCGCGCGGCTTGGTATCGCGGGCGGCTCGTACGGTGGTTTCATGACGACCACGCTGCTCGGACGCAGCGAGCGCTTCGCGGCCGGCGTCTCGATGCGCGCCGTCAACGATTTCGTCAGCGAAGTCGGCGCGAGCGACTTCGGCTGGTTTCTCGAAGAGGAGCTGCGCACGACCTGGAACGACGGCGGCCGCGCGCTCTTCGAGCGCTCGCCGATGCGCCACGCGCACGCGATCTCGGCGCCGCTTCTGGTCGAGCACTCCGAACGCGATTTTCGCTGCCCGGCCGATCAGGGCGAGCAGCTCTTCACGCTGCTGCGGCGGCTCGGGCGGACGAACGTCGAGTTCGTGCGATTTGCGGGCGACGGCCACGGGCTCTCGCGGACCGGCAAGCCGCGCAACCGCATCCTCCGTCTGCGCGCGATCGCGCACTGGTTCATCCGCCACCTGCGCCCGGCCGGAATCGCCGTCGCGTCCGACGAAGCCGGCTCGCTCTTCCTGCCGCTGCCAACCGAACGCGAGCCCGCCGCGGGCTAGGTGGCCGCCGCGAATCGCCGCTACAGGCTGCCCGACATGCGGCTCATGCCGCCGTCGACGAAGATCGTCGAGCCCGTGCAGTAGCTCGCGGCATCGGAAGCGAGGAAGGCGACCGCTTCGGCGATCTCTTCGGGCTTGCCCATCCGCCCAAGCGGAATCTCGGCGTCGAGCGCTTTCACGAGGCCGGGATCGGCCTCGACGTCGGCGTCGATCGGCGTGAAGACGGCGCCGGGCGCGACGTTGTTCACCAGGATTCCGTGCGGCGCCAGTTCGACCGCGATCGTGCGCATCAGCATGCGCAGGCCGCCCTTGCTCGCGCAGTAGGGCGCGTTGGTGGGCATCGTGATGTCTTCGTGGATCGAGGAGATGTTGATGATCCGGCCGCCGCCGCCTTGCGCGACCATCTGCTTGGCCGCGGCTTGGCTACAGAGCCACGGGCCGGTGAGGTTGACGGCGATCACCTTGTTCCAGACGGCGAGCGGCATCTCGAGGAACGGATGCTTCTGCTCGATCCCCGCATTGTTCACGAGGATGTCGAGCTTGCCGAAGGCGCGCACCGTCTCGGCGACGAGGTGTGCGACCTGCCTTTCGTCGCTCACGTCGGCTGCGACGGCGACAGCCTTGCCGCCGGCGGAAGTAATCGCGGCAACGACCGGCGCGGCGCTCTTCGGGTCGCCGACGTAGTCGATCGCGACCGCCGCGCCCGCGCTTGCGAGGCGCTTGGCGATCGCGCTCCCGATCCCCGTCGCGGCGCCGGTGACGATCGCGACTTTCCCCTGTAGCTGCATGTCGGCTCAACCTCCTCACGACGATCGTCGGTGCGTGCGCCGAACGATCCGACCTCACGGAATTTCCGCGACGACGACCTCGAAGTTCGTCCCCTCCCAATTCGCGCTTTCCGTCCAGTAGAACGTGAAGCGGGCGCAACCTCCCGGCGCGAGTTCGCTCGTCGGCAGGTCGGCGACGTACAGGCCGAGGCCGCGGTCGCTCGCGTCGAGATCGTAGACGGTCTGCCAATCGTCGAGACTGTAATGGACGCGCGCCGGCGCCTCGACCTCGATCCGCAAGAGCTTGCCCGCGCGGAGTGCCGGCCGCATGCGGTCGAAGCGCCAGTCTTCGTAGGGTGAATCCGGAACGCGGCCCGCGTAGCGCTTCCAGACGGCTGCCGGTCGATCGAACGCGTGCCCGAGCGATTCGCTCGCGCAAAGTTTGACGAACTCGGCATGCGCCCAGACGAGCGGATTCGCGCTGCCGCTCGGCCGGCCGGGGAAGAGCATCCGTTCGGGGATCGGCGCGCTCTCCCACACTTGCTCGGGAATCATCCCGTCATCGCTCGTCATCTTGACGATCGCCTCGCGGAAGGGCGCGACGTCCGCGCCGAGCGCGCAGGCGTAATGCCCGCGCTCGCCGGCGAGCAGCGGCCAGGCGCGGCCGATCCCGCAGCCGTCGAACGGCGAACCGTCGGCGTGCTCGCCGTAGCCGTCACCGGGATAGCGGTGCCAGGCCGAGCCACTCGGGGTGCGCGCTTCGAGCAAGCCGTCGACCACCTTCACGGTTGCGACGATCCGCGGATCGTCGGCGCGGCGCAAGCCCATTCGCACGAGCTGGAGAAACTCGAGACCGACGACCTGCCCTGCGGGAGCGCTGCCGAACGCGGGCGGCCGGTTCTTGATCGGGACGTTGTCTCGCACCGCCGCGCGGCGCTCGAGCGCTTGCGGCGGTGTGGTGCGCACGTAATATCCCTCGACCGCGAAGCGCTCGGCCAGCTCCCCGTCGCGAACGTAGGTCCAGCGTTCGATCGCTCCGTTCCAGAGGTCGGCGAGTTCGAGCGCGTAGCTGCGCGCCGGTTCGTCGAGAAAATCCGCGGCGCAAACGAGCGCCGCGATGCAGACCGCGAGCGTGAACGGATTGAGCCCTGGGTCTTCCTCCCAGCGGTCCTGCTCGGTCAGCGGACCGTGTTTCGCGATGTATGCGGCCGCGCGCGCGACCATAGCGCGAACGCGGCCGTCGGCGGGGCCGTCGTGTGCGCGTTTGTACGACGCGAGCGCCGCCGCGAGCAGAATCGGAAAGCCGGTCTCGTCGAGCTGGATCCCGCCCCAGTAGGGCCGGCCGCCGAGCCACTGGTTTTGATACCAGTGACCGTCGCTCGTTTGGGTGGCGATCAAATAGGCCAAGATCGCGCGCGCATCCGCGACGCTGCCGAAGGCCAGCAGCCCGAAGGCGCTCTCGACCAAATCGCGTGCCCAGACCAGGTGGTAACCGCCGCTGTCGCCGCGGCTTTGCCCCCACGGAATCGACAGGCTCGCAACGGTTGCGCCGCGGAAGACTTTGTCTTCGTGAACTTTGAGGACCATCGCCGAGATCGCGATCTCGGCGCGAATCGGTTCGGGCAACGCGGCGATCCAGGCGCTGCGGCCGTGCGCCCGTTCGAGCCAGTCTCGCCAATCGGAAACCTGCCGGGCCCACGCCTCGTCGAAGGGACTCGCGAGGCTGGCGCGCGCGAGCGTGGCGGCGGCGACCGGATCGGAAGCGAACGCGAGCGCGAGGTTCGCTTGCGACGGCAGCTCGAGCATCGCGGCGACGTTGCCGGGGCCCGCGCTCGGATAGCTCCAGCTCATCCGGCCGTTGCGCTGAAAATCTTGCCAGCCGTCGCTCGTGCCGACGTACCCGCAACTTGCGCGACCGATCGCATCGGCTCCCAGCGGATCGACGGCCGCAAGCGCCAGCGCATGGTTCTCGCGCGACGCGCAAACGGCGCCCTGCGTGCCGTCGCGAGCGAGCCACACCCGGTTCTCGGAACCCGAGTCGCCGAGGTGCGGTGCGAGCAGTGCGTACAGCCGCAGGCCGTCATTCGCAGCGGTCGGCTCGAGCGCCGCTGCCACCAGCAACGCGTCGCGGTTGCCGTCGGGGCAAATGCGCAGGCGCAGCCGAAAACGTTCGTGGCTGTGCTCGATCGTGTAGGCCGGGATCCCGGCCTCGGGGCTCTCCACGGTGTAGCGGGCGAGGCGCTTGACCTCGACCCAAAAGCCAGCATCGTCGGCGACGATGAAGCCGAGGTCGCGAATCTGCGGCACGTCGACGTGCGGATAGTAGACTTCGTTGAGGATCCCGAAACCGAGGGTGAACCACACGCGTCCCGAGCGTAAGCTCGTGCCGACCGTGTCCTTGGCGCTGCTGGTCCAGGTCGGTGCGATGCCGGGTCCTCCGGGCGGCTCGCCGCTTTCGTTCATCGCCTTCCTTTACCCACAATCGCCGCCCGGCTATCTTCGTTTCAGCTTCCCGTTCCGGTGTAGCGGTCGATGCCGATCCGCCAAAACGCGTAGCCGAGTGCGGTCGAGAGCAGCCCGACCAGCGGCGTCAAGAGGCCGATCTGCGGCGCGAGCGAGAACGCACCGTCGACCTTGTGCAGCAGATAGGTCGCCGGAAAATAGTTCATGAACGCGAACGGCAGGACGAACGCGAGAATCAAGCGCACGCCGCGCGAGTAGATCGAGATCGGGTAGCGCGTAAAATCCTGTTCGAGCGACATCACGACCCAGCGCAGCGTATCGATCCGCACGACCCAGAAGGCCAGGGTCGCGATCGCCAACTGCACCCCGAACTCGATCAGCGCCCCGCCGAACGCGACCAGCGGCACGTACAGGACGAAGGCGAGGTCGACGCGGACGCCGGCGTACGCCGTCGCGAGCACGATGAAAAGAAGTGCCAGCAAGAACTCGTCCGGCCAGATCTGCATCGGGACGGTCATCGCTTGGAAGAGTGGGTCGAGCGGCCGCACCAGGAAGCGGTCGAAGCGCCCTTCGCGCACCATGTTCGGAACTTCGCCGACGGTCAGGAAGAGCGTATTGTGGGTCGCGTGCCCGAGCATCCAGAGTCCGTAGAGGAAGGCCGTTTCGCGAAAATTCCAGCCGGCCAGCGAGGGAAACTGATGGAGCGTCACCCAGAGCGCGGCGATCGCACTGGCGTGGTAGACGAACGAAAACCCGAGCCACAGCACGAAATTGGTGCGGTACTCGAGCATCGTCAGCAGGTTCACCCGCCAATACTGGAGATAGGCCGCGAGCACGCCGCCCAGCTTCACCACCGAAGCCCAAGGAGCCCGCTCCCGTACAGCGGACCTCGAAGGGCGCTTGCGAATCCTCTGCGGCGGATGAACGTGCTGCGAGCGCTGATCTTCGACTGCGACGGCGTGCTTGCCGATACCGAACGCGACGGTCACCTGCCGGCCTTCAATGCGACCTTCGTGCGCTACGGCACACCGATCCATTGGACGGAGAGCGCGTACGCAGAGAAACTCCGGATCGGCGGCGGGAAGGAGCGACTCGCCGCGGAATTGACTCCGGATGCGCTTCGCGGGCTGGGGATTTCCGGCGAATCCGCCCGTAGAGCGTTCATCGCAGAACTCCACGCCGCCAAGACGCGAGCCTTTACGGAAATCGTCGCGCGTGGGGCGCTCCCCGCCCGGCCGGGCGTCGTGCGGATCGCCCGCGAATTGCACGAGCGCGGCGTGCAACTCGCGATCGCCTCCACTTCCGCCGAGGGATCCGTGCGCGCGG
>JBOHTX010000146.1:0-5531 GCA_050733855.1 Vulcanimicrobiaceae bacterium | reverse complement strand
GACCGGCTCGCGCCAGCTCGACGACCTTTTGCCGGAACTCCGGCGGGTAGGAACGGGGACGTTTTCTGGCCATTGGTGGACCCTTCTCCGCCAAGCGGGAAGTATCCACGAAAGCGAGCCAGCTTCACAACTTCGTTCGTGGCAAAGAAGTGACGGTTGACGTAAGCAAAGTATTTAGTGTCTTTGTAGACCACGACATTCATGTTCGAGCTTCGGAGCAGGTCACGACGCCGTCAGGCTTCGATAGCTGAAGCCCTCTTAGGCATGGCGTGCAAGCCTAACGCCTCAGTTAACGATGGGATGCGGGCGGCGCGGGCCGTGCAGAGGTTAGTTCACATACCCCGAGATGCTGGGCGCTATCCGCTATCCTTTTTCGCTGGCCCGAGCCGCGCTCTCGCCCTCGGTGGTACCGCTTTCGAGGTATCTCTTATAGCCCGCGGTCACGGCCTAATCCGGCGAGCCGCACGGAGGCCCGAAAGCCGCGAGCGCGAAGGGCGGGAACGATATGAGCGAGACGCATTTGGCCACGCTCGCCCGGCTCGACGGGCGGCTCGCTGCTCTGCGGGAGCGTCTTTGACGTCGCCCGCAAGGGGCGATTGCTAAGCGAACTCGAGCAGCGCTCGCAGGCGCCGGGCTTCTGGGAGCGGCCCGAGGCGGCCCAGGCGGCGATGAAGAAGCTTGCCGAGTTGCGCGAGGAACTCGGCGTGCTCGAGCGGGCGGGTGCCGACATCGCCGAGGCGCGCGAAGCGCTCGAGGTGTTGGCCGACGAGCCCGGCGCCGAAAGCGAGATCGATGCTCTGGTGGCGCGGGCGGCGCGCGCCGTCGACGACTTGGAGTTTGCGGCGACCTTCGACGGCCCGTTCGATGACCACGGCGCGCTCGTCAGCATCAATGCCGGCGCGGGCGGGGTCGACGCCGCCGACTGGGCGCAGATGCTCGCGCGGATGTACCTGCGCTGGGCCGAGCGCCAAGGCTTCTCCGCGCGGATCGTCGAGGAATCGCCGGCGGAAGAGGCCGGCCTCAAATCGATCGCCTTCTTCGTGCGCGGCAGGCATGCGTACGGCTTGCTCGAGGGCGAGCGCGGCGTCCATCGGCTGGTGCGCATCTCGCCCTTCGATCAGCAGCACCGGCGCCACACCTCGTTCGCTTCAGTCGACGTCGTTCCGGAGATCGGCGGCGACGAGCAGATCGAGATCGAGATCAAGCCCGAGGACCTGCGGATCGAGACCTACAAATCGGGCGGCGCCGGCGGACAGTACGTCAACAAGACGGAATCGGCGATCCGCATCGTCCATCTCCCAAGCGGATTGATCGTCGCTTCCCAGCAAGAGCGTTCGCAGATGCAGAACCGCGAAGTCGCGATGACGATGCTGCGCTCGCTGCTCGCGCAGCGCGCACGCGAAGAGCGCGAGGCGAAGCTGGCCGAGCTGCGCGGCGAACGGCGTGCCAACGAGTTCGGCTCGCAGATTCGCTCCTACGTTCTGCAGCCGTATCGCCTGGTGAAGGACCACCGCACCGGGGTCGAGTTCGGCGACGTCGAGGCGCTGCTCGACGGCGAGCTGGAGCCGTTCGTGTGGCCGTACTTGCAGCAGCGCCGCCGGCTCGAGCCGGCAAGCTGAGGTGACACGCCTCGAACTGGTCGTGGTCTGTTGGAACGATCGCGAGCGGATCGCCGCCGCGCTCGATTCCTTCTACGCACTCGATGAAGTCCGGCGCGCGGGGGACTTCGCGCGCGCGATCGTCTCGGATAACGGGTCGCACGACGGCAGCGTCGCCTTCCTGCGCGAACGCTACGGCGAGCGGCTCGAGATCGTCGAGAACGGTGCGAACCTCGGGTTCGGCGCGGCCTGCAATCGCGCGTTCGCGCGCGGTTGCGCACCGTACGTGTACCTGCTCAATCCCGATGCGCAGCTGCGCGCGGGCGCGCTGCGGACGATCTTCGACTTCATGGAGCGCCGGCCACGCTGCGGCATCGCGGGCTCGCGCATCTACGATCCGGACGGGACGATCGCCGAATCGGTCGGCGAGTTCGATACCTGGAGCGGCGCCTTCTTACGCTCGAGCGGCTGGGGAGCATGGCCGCTCTTCCGCCGCTACGCCAACGGAGCGCAGGTGCGCGCCTGGGGATATCGCGACGAGCGCCGGGTCGATCTTGCGATCGGCGCGGCGCTGTGTCTGCGGCGCGCGATGCTCGAGGAAGTTGGCCCCTTCGACGAACGCTTTTTCCTCTATCACGAAGAGGTCGATCTCGCCAAGCGGGCCGCCGCCGCCGGTTGGGAATGCTGGTACGTTCCCGCAAGCGAAGCCGTCCACGAAGGGATGGGCAGCGCGCGCGGCTACAGCGTCGAGGCGCACAAGCAGCGCTCGCGGCGGCGCTACTGGCTCAAGCACCACGGTCCGCTCTGGTATGGCGCGCTCGTGGCCGCACTGGTTGGGCGTTTCGTGCTCTACGCGGCGCTGGTCGCCGGGATCGTCGGCGCGACGCGGCGTGCCCTCGGCCGCGGACGGTGACGCAATCCGCTGCGCAGCGTTCCGCGCGCCGGTGTCGAAGGCGATTCGCGTGAGCATCGCCGAGCGTTCCGCGCGCGCGAGCGCGCTCGGCGCGGCCGCCGGACGAGTCGAGGCGTGCCGGCGCTGCGCGCTCGGTTCGACCCGTAGGCGCAGCGTCTACGGCGAGGGCGATCCCTGCGCGGGCTTGATGCTGGTCGGCGAGGGGCCCGGCGAAACCGAGGACCGGCTGGGCCGCCCCTTCGTCGGCCGCGCCGGCGAATTGCTCGAACGGATGTTGGCGGCGATCGGCTTGGCGCGCGAGGACGTCTACATCTGCAACACGGTCAAATGCCGGCCGACGCTTGCGCAGGGCGAGCGCCTGCGCAATCGGCCGCCGACGCCCGATGAGATGGCGCATTGCCGCTCGTATCTCGACGAGCAGATTGGGATCGTCCGGCCGCGCGTGATCCTGGCGCTCGGTGCGCCCGCGGCCCGCTCGTTTCTTGGGCCCACCTTTTCGGTCGGCAAGCAGCGCGGGCAGTGGTTTGACGGTCCGCAGAACACGCCGCTGCTCGCGACCTACCACCCGGCTTACGTGCTGCGAACGACCGGCGGCGAGTTGCTCGCGGTCAAACGCCTGGTGTGGAACGATCTGCAAGCGGTGCGCGCACGACTCGATGAGCTGGCTCGCCCGGCGCGCATCGAACCGCAGCAAGCGGCGCTCTTCGAGGGGCCGGGATGACGGCGCAGGAGCGCTGGCTCGCGCGACGCCTCGAGCATGCGCAGCTCGGGGCCGAGGCGGCGAGCGCGCTTGGGCTCGCCGGATACCGCCGCGAACAACTCTATCGCGCCGCGACGCGCGAGCTGGTCGATTCGCTCGAAGCGATCAGCACGATCCCGCAAAGCCTGCGCCGCACGCTTGCCGAAGCCGGGTTTGCGCTCGAAAGCCTCGCGCCGCGCGAGCTGCGCCGTTCGAGCGACGGCCAAACCACCAAGGCGCTGATGCGTTTGCGGGACGGCGCCGAGGTCGAAAGCGTCCTGATGGAACACCGCAACGGCCGCACCACCCTGTGCGTTTCGAGCCAGGCGGGCTGCGCGTTCGGCTGCGCGTTCTGCGCGACCGGGCAAACCGGATTCGGGCGCAACCTCGATCCGCTCGAAATCTTCGACCAAGCGCTTTTCTTCGGACGGAGCCTGCGCCCGCGCGGCAAACGGATCACGAACGTCGTCTTCATGGGGATGGGCGAACCGTTTCACAACTACGAGGCGGTGATGGAGGCGGTTCGGCTGCTCAACGATCCGCACGGTTTTGGCCTCGGCCATCGCCACATCACGATCTCGACGGTCGGCCTGGTCCCCGCGATCGAACGCTTCGCAGGCGAAGGGCTGCAGGTCAACCTCGCGATCTCGCTGCACGCGCCCACGGACGCAATCCGCTCGCAGATCATGCCGGTGGGCCGGCGCTATCCGCTGGGCGCGCTGATGGAGGCCTGCGTGCGCTACGTCGCGCGCACCAACCGCAAGATATTCTTCGAATACGTGATGCTCGCGGGCATCAACGACGGCGACGCCGAGGCCCGCGCGCTCGCCGAGTTGATGCGCGGCCGGCTCTACCACGTCAACCTGATTCCGTACAACGCCACGCCGCTGGCCGGCGGGATACGCGGGACCGCCGAGCCGCGCATCCGAGCCTTCCAGAAAATCCTCGACGCCGCCGGGGTCCCGACGACCGTCCGCACTCCGATGGGCCGCGACATCGCGGCTGCCTGCGGTCAACTGCGCGCCGAGGCGCAGCCGCGAGCGACGGCGAGCTTGGCGTGAGCGGAAAGCTTCCGCGCGCGTTGCGCTTGCGCTGCGCCAAGGCCGGGCGGCAGGCGATGCGCGATCCGAAGTTGCGGGCGGCCTGCGCTGCGGCCGGGCGCGCGGCGATGCAGGACCGCAAGTTGCGCGCGAAGGCGATTGCCGGTTCGCGTTTGAGCGCGCATCGGCGTTGGCACGTCGCACGCGGGATCGTCAAGCCGGACTGTTCGCTCTGTCGCAAGGAGACGCGAGCCCGAGCCGGCGCCCGGTGAACGGCGTCGGCGCGCTCGACCTTGCAGCCCACCTCTGCGCCTTGGCGGCGCTCGGATACGCCGGCCGGGTCGCGAGCTTTGCGAGCACCTGGCTCCAGCTCCCGGCGCTGCGCTCGGACCCCGGCGCGCTGCCCTCGCTCTCGATCGTAGTGCCGGCGCGCGACGAGGCGCGTTCGATCGAGCGCTGCGTGCGCTCGCTGCTGGCGCAGCGCTTCCTCGATTTCGAAGTGATCGTGGTCGACGATCGCTCGAGCGACGCGACCGCAGCGATCGTGGAAGCGCTTGCGCACGAGGACCCGCGGTTGCACCTGGTGCGCGGCGAACCGCTTCCGGACGGTTGGGTCGGCAAACCGTGGGCGCTCGTACAGGGCGTGGCGCGCGCGCGCGGCGCCTGGCTGCTGTTCACCGATGCCGATTCCGCGCACGAACCGAGCGGCGCGGCTTCAGCGCTCTGGTTTGCGACGCGGGCCGGGGTCGATGCGCTCTCGCTTGGAGCCTTCCAAGAACTCGAGACCCTGGCCGAGCGCGCGATCCTGCCCTCGATTCTCGGCACGATCGTGCTGGCGACCGGACCCCTCGGCGCGATCAACGATCCGGCGCAACCGGAGCGGGCGCTTGCGAACGGCCAATACCTTCTGGTCGCGCGGCACGCCTACGAGGCGCTCGGCGGGCATGCGGCCCTGCACGACGAGATCGTCGAGGATATCGCCTTTGCTCGCCGGCTCAAGCGCGACGGCCGCTTCCGCCTGTTCGTTGCGAGCGCGCCCGCGTTTTCGCGGGTCCGGATGTACCGCTCGTTCGGCGAAATCCGCGCGGGTTTCGAAAAGAACCTGTTCATCGGGGCCGGTGGCAGCGTACGCGCGCTGCTCGCCGGGATCGCCGCGTTGCTGCTCGTCTCGGCCGCGCCGCCGCTCGTCGCGGTCGCGGCGCTTGCGCGCAGGCGCCCGGTGCTCGCGCTCGAGTGCGCGC
>JBOHTX010000145.1:0-5534 GCA_050733855.1 Vulcanimicrobiaceae bacterium | reverse complement strand
GCGCAAGCGCGGCGAATCGAGCACGAGGTTCGCGCCGAGATTCGCGCCGTCCGCAGAACTGAACACGGCCCAGACGGCACGCGCCCGCGCGGGCCCGCCCTCGAACTGCGGCGCCGGAAGCCAATCGAGTGCCGGTTCCTCATCGGCCTCGCGCTCGACGGGATCGGTCTGCACCCGCACGGCTTCGAGGGTCGCGACCACGTGCTCGCAGACCCCGCCCGCGCCGCAACTGCACAGCGCGCGCAGCCCGAGCGGGCCCGTCCCGCCGCCCCACTCGATCGCGACCGTCCGTTCGCCGCGCGGATCGCGCACCAGCGCATCGACTTTGTGCGCTTCCACCGCGTGCACGTCGACGCAGCGCCCCTCGAAGAGCGCGAGGCCCGCGCGCGCCAGATCGCGCGCGAACCACGAACCGATCGCCGCCGGCAAGCGCGCACGCCAGGTAGCGTACGGCGTCAGCATCGGTTGCCGGCGAAGCTCGTTACGGATTCCCCTAACCGACGATCAGTTCGGCCGGAGCCGCCGGCGGTTCGACTTTGGGAATCTTGGAGAAGCGCAGCTTCTCGGGCTTATCGGGATCGACTTCCGCGAGAATCCGGTCGCCGGACGCGAACGAGCCCTTGAGCAGTTCCTCCGCGAGTTCGTCCTCGACTTCGCGCTGGATCGCGCGCCGCAACGGTCGCGCGCCGAACTGCGGATCCCAGCCCTTGCGCGCGAGCAACGCCTTGGCGTCCTCGGTGACCTCGAGGTCCATCTCTTGGGCCTTGACTTCGCGCACGACCTTGGCGAGTTCGAGTCCCACGATTTGCGCGATCTCCTCGCGGGTGAGCTGGTGGAAGACCACGACCTCGTCGACGCGATTGAGAAACTCGGGCCGGAAGGTGTGCTTGACCTCCTCGAGCACTTTGTTCTTCATCTTCTCGTAGGCCTGGCTTTCGTCTTCGCCGAGCGCCTTTTGCGGCCGGAAACCGATATCGGTCGTGGTCTGCATGCCGGCGGCCCCGACGTTCGAGGTCATGATGATCACCGAGTTTTTGAAGTCGACGACGCGGCCTTGCGAATCGGTCAGCCGCCCGTCTTCGAGCACCTGCAAGAGCAGGTTGAAGACGTCGGGGTGCGCCTTCTCGATCTCGTCGAGCAGCACCACGCAGTAGGGACGGCGACGAACCGCTTCGGTCAGCTGTCCGCCTTCTTCGTAGCCGACGTAGCCGGGCGGCGCGCCGACCAGCCGCGAGACGGCGTATTTCTCCATGTACTCCGACATGTCGATCCGGATGATCGATTCGGCATCGTCGAAGAGGTACTCGGCGAGCGAGCGGGCGACCTCGGTTTTGCCGACGCCGGTCGGTCCGAGGAAGATGAACGAGCCGATCGGGCGCTTGGGGTTCTTGAGGCCCGCCCGCGAGCGCCGGATGGCGCGCGTCACGACCTCGATCGCCGCATCCTGACCGATCACGCGTTCGTGCAACTGCTCCTTCATGCCGAGCAGCTTGGCGGTCTCGGCCTGCGCGAGTTTCGAAACCGGAATCTTCGTCCACGAAGAGACGATGTGCGCGATATCGACTTCGGTGACGCGCAAGATCTTATCGGCGTGCGCCCGGCGCTCTTGCCACTCGGCCTCGAGGCGCTGCTTTTCGAGGCGCAGCTTCTCCTCGCGGTCGCGGATCGCGGCCGCCTTCTCGAACTCTTGGGTCTTGACGACCTGTTCTTTCTCGGTCTTGACCTTGCGGATCTGGTTATCAATCTCGCGGATCTCGGCCGGCGGCAGGGTCGCCTGCAGGCGCACGCGCGAGCTGGCCTCGTCGACCAGATCGACCGCCTTATCGGGCAGAAAGCGGTCGGAGATGTAACGGTCCGAAAGCTTGGCGGCCGCGGCCAGCGCTTCGTCCGTGATCGTCACCTTGTGATGCGCCTCGTAACGGTCGCGCAGGCCCTTGAGGATCTCGATCGTCTCCTCGACGGTCGGCTCGCCGACCATCACGGGCTGGAAGCGGCGCTCGAGCGCCGAGTCCTTCTCGATGTGTTTGCGGAACTCGTTGAGGGTGGTCGCGCCGATGCACTGCAGTTCGCCGCGCGCCAGCGCCGGCTTGATGATGTTGCTAGCGTCGATCGCGCCTTCGGCGGCGCCCGCGCCAACCAGCGTGTGCAGTTCGTCGATGAACAGGATGATCTCGCCCGCGGCCGTGCGGATCTCGTCCATGACCCGCTTCATGCGCTCTTCGAATTCGCCGCGGTATTTGGTGCCCGCGACCAAGCCCGCCAGATCGAGCGTGATCACGCGCCGGTCGCGCAACGGTTCGGGGACTTCGCCCTTGACGACCCGCTGCGCGAGCCCCTCGGCGATCGCCGTCTTGCCGACGCCGGGCTCGCCGATCAGGGCCGGATTGTTCTTGGTGCGCCGCGCCAGGATCTGAATGACGCGCTCGATCTCGTCGGCGCGCCCGATCACGGGATCGAGCTTGTTCTCGCGCGCGAGCATCGTGAGGTCGCGCCCGTACGCATCGAGCGTCGGGGTCTTCGATTTGCCTTTGGGGGCGACGGGTTGCCCCTCGGCGCCGAGCAACGAGGTCGTCTGCACGCGAACCTTCGCCGGATCGACCCCGAGGTTCGTCAGCACGCGCGCGGCCACGCCTTCGCCCTCGCGGATCAGGCCGAGCAAAAGATGTTCGGTCCCGATGTAGTTGTGGTTGAGCTGGCGCGCTTCTTCGAAGGCCAACTCGATAACGCGCTTGGCGCGCGGCGTGAAGACCATCTCCTGCTGGACCGTCTGCCCGCCGCGACCGACGATCGCCTCGACCTCTTGGCGTACCTTCGCGAGGTTGACGCCGAGGGTCTCGAGGACTTTGGCCGCCAGGCTCTCGCCTTCGGAGATGATCCCGAGCAGGATGTGCTCGGTCCCGATGTAGTTGTTGCCGAGGCGCTGCGCTTCTTCTTGCGCGAGCACGATGCTGCGCCGCGCGCGTTCGGTGAAGGGTTCCCACATTGACATATCTCGTTCGACTCCCCCGGCGGTCTGCGAGGATTCACGAGCGGCCGTCCGCGCTCCGACTTGCGGCAGACCCGCCCATTACCCTTCGTGGCTGCAACCGGCGCCGGATGCCTGAGCAGGACCATCCCCGGTCCCGAGAAGTTGCGGCACGAGGCTCGCCCCCTCCGGCGAACGAAGCGGCGGCGATGACTTCGGACGAAACGCTCGTCGGGCGGCGTTGGGAGCGGCGCCTCACGCTGACGCGCGAGGCGATCGTCGCGTTCGCCGAGGCCGCCGGCGATTCCAACCCGCTGCACCACGACGACGCCTTTGCGGCCGGGACCCGCTTTGGGGGACTGATCGCCTCGGGCGCACACACCGTCGCTCTCCTGATGGGCTTCTGTGCAAGCGAAAGCTCGCGCCTGGGCCCGGGCGTCGGGCTGGCGTTCGATTTCAAGCTGGTCGGCCCGGCCAAGCCGGACGTCGAGCTGATCTTCGCGTGGACGGTGGTGGCCGCCGAAGCGAGCGAGCGGCCGCGCGGAACGGTCCTGACGCTCGAAGGGAGCGTCGCCGACGACGACGGACGCGACATCGTTCGCGCCGCGGCGCGCGTTTTACGGACGGATCGTTTGTAGGGAGCGACCCGATGCACGATATCTTGGAGACGCTCGAGCGTTGGCGCGGCGAGGGCCGGCGGGTGGCGCTTGCGACCGTGATCGCGATCGAGGGCTCGGCGCCGCGCGATCCCGGCGCCGCGATGGCCGTCGACGAGCGCGGCGAGGTGGCGGGCTCGGTCAGCGGCGGCTGCGTCGAAGGAGCGGTCTACGAGGAAGCGCGCCAGGTGCTCGCCGGCGGGCGCGCGCGCAGCGTGCGCTATGGGATCAGCGACGCGCAGGCGACCGAGGTCGGGCTCACCTGTGGCGGGGCGATCCACCTCTTCATCGAGCGCCTCGACTGGTGACGATCTTCGAGCGTCTGGCCGGCGCGATCCGAGCCGACCGCCCGGTCGCACTCGTGACCCGCCTCGACGACGGGCGCACCGGCGCAAAACTCCTGATCGACGACGCGGGCGAACTCGGCTCGCTCGGTTCGACGGCGCTCGATCGGGCGGTTGCCGCCGAAGCGCGTGCCTTGCTCGACTCCGGCGGTACGATGTTGCGGACGCTGGGAGCCGACGGCGAGCCGGTCGGCGACGAGGTCCGCGTCTTCATCCAATGCTGGGCGCCGCAGCCCGACATGTACATTTTCGGAGCGATCGACTTCTCGCGGGCGATGACGCACGTCGGCAAATATCTCGGCTTTCGCGTCACGGTGATCGACGCGCGTCCCATCTTCGCAACCAAAGCGCGCATGCCGGAAGCCGATGCGATCGTGGTCGCGTGGCCCGACGAATTTCTCGCAGGCGCGCGTATCTCGCCCTCGACGGCGCTCGTGATCCTCACCCACGATCTCAAGTTCGACGTTCCGGTCCTGCAACTCGCGCTGCGCTCGCAGGCGGGTTACATCGGCGCGCTGGGAAGCCGCCGCACCCATGCGACCCGGCTCGCGGCGCTGCGCGCGGCCGGCTTCGGCGAGCGCGAACTCTCGCGGATCAGCGCGCCGATCGGGCTCGACATCGGCGCGCGGACCCCGGAGGAGACCGCGATCTCGATCGCCGCCGAGATCGTCGCGCTGCGCCGCGGCCGCAGCGGCGCCCGCCTGCGCGACGGAACGCTGCCGGTGCGCGGCCCGGCGCAGAGAACGGTGTAACGCGCCGACCTTCGCCGCGATCCTCGCGGCAGGCCGCTCTTCCCGGATGGGCAGCGCGAAACCGCTGCTCGACTTCAACGGCACAACGCTGCTGGAACGCGCGCTGCGCGCCGCGGCACCGTGCGAGCGGCTTGCCGTCGTCCTCCCTCCCGAGTTGATCGAGGAAGTGCTCGCCGCGCCCTGGGGTCGCGAGCACTCCGCGACCTTGCTCCCGAATCTCGCTCCGGAACGCGGCATGACGCACTCGCTGCGGCTCGCAAACGACGCTCTGGGTTCACCGGAAACGGCGCTCGCCGTGCTGCTGGTCGATACGCCGCTCGTCGATGCCGCGCTGGTCGCGCAGCTCGCGGATGCGCGTGAGGCGCACGCTGCCGACGTGGCGTTCCCGGTGCGCGACGGGCAACCCGGCCATCCGGTCGTTTTCGGACCGCGGGCGCGGGCACGGCTCGCGACGCTGCCGGACGGAGACACGCTGCAAACGCTTCGTGACGACCCGCGACTCGTACGACTGCCCGTGCCGTTCGCCGGCGACGCGCCGTTCCTCGACCTCGACACGCCCGAGGCACTCGCGGCCGCACTCGCATCGCACGTCGCAGCCGGCGGCGACGACCCGACCCGGCAACGGCGCGCGGGTCGCGGCAGTCGCAGGCCCTAGCTCCGCAGCTCGGCGCTGGTCTGCCGCTCGGCCCGAGGCCGCGCAGCGCGCCCGCCGAACAACTGCTACATGCCTACGGTCGAAGAAGTCCGTTCCGCGCTCACCGAGGTCGAAGACCCCGAACTCCACATGGGCATCGTCGACCTCGGCCTCGTGTACGGC
>JBOHTX010000144.1:0-5540 GCA_050733855.1 Vulcanimicrobiaceae bacterium | reverse complement strand
CCATAAACGACCGCCTATCCGACGGGTTGCATCGGCATCGTGGCCGCCAGCGCGCGCTCGATGTCATGGACGCACCGTTGGGCGTCGCCATAGACCTCGGCGCCGAGGAAGCGGCTGACCCGCCAGCCGAGATCCTGGAGGGCACGCTGTTGCCGTGCGTCGTGGATCCGTTGGCGCCGCGTATTGTGAAAGGCGAGTCCGTCGACGTAGACCAAGAGCCGCTGTTCCGGCCACGCGAAGTCGGCTACGGTGAGCACGTGTCCCGGCGACCGGTCGATGCGATACTGCTTCTCCGGTTCCTGGACGTCCGCTGCACGCAGCGCTTCGAGCAAGCGCAGCTCTGCCGGAGAATCGCACCCCTCCGCCCGCGCGCGCTCCCACTCCGCGTCGTGCTCAAACGAGCCGCACGCGGCGGCCGGCGGACCCGGCGCGAGATCGAGTTCGGCGGCATTGCGTAAGAAACCGATCGTCGAACGCCAATCGAGCACGTCGCCCCGCCAGGCGGTACGGTACGTGCGCAGGCAGCGGTAGCAGGACCGTTCGCAATCGTGACCGCCGAGGTGTTGCAGCGCAGCCTTGGCGACGCGCGAGAACTCGCGCGCAATCAGGTCGATGACGCCCGAGCCCCCGACGATGCGGTCGATCCAGAGGACTTCGACAGGCAGCTCCTTGCCGGCGGCGTCACGGGACATCACGACGAGCGGCTCGAGGTCGTCTTCGTCGATGTCGTAAGCTCGAATCGCACCGGCAACGATCGCCATTGCAATCGACCACGCCCAGCGGGTCCCGTCGGGGCCGGCGGCCATCGCAGACGGCAGGTGCATGCGTAGGATGTCGGCCCGAATCGGGTGGCCGAGCGCGTAGTCGTGAACTTCCCCGCCGCAGACCTCCGGAGTGCGGTGCTTGATTTCCGTCTCGCTGTACTCGGGTTCGCGCGGAGCGAGGACGGCGTTGCTCTTGTTCCGCTTCGACCGCGGCGGCGGTGCCGCTTGCGGAGGCTCGAACGACGCGCCGCAACGCAGGCACAGCCGGTACGGCTCGGCAAGCGTCTTCCCTTGCTTGAGGCGTCCGTGATTGATGAACAGGATCGACTCGCCGTGCGAGAGCTCGAAGTGCAGCGAATCGGCCGCGTCGCGGCCGAGCGTAAACGACGCCCGCGCGACGTCGCATTGTGGATGGCCGCGCTGGTCGATGAACTCTCTTTTTCGCTCCTCTTCGCTGAGCGGGTCGACATCGCGCGCAACGGCGCGGAACGCTCCGACGTCGAGGTAGGTCGCGACGTGGCCGCCGAGCGCGGCGCCGCAGCCGTGCCGCGCGCAGGTGTTCGCCTCGCGCCGATTGGCCTGACCGCAGGTTTCGCAAACGACGAACTCCGCTTGCTTCGCGCCGGCGTCGGCCGCAAGATCGGGCCTGAAGAGCGCGAGCCCGGTGACCTGCCAGCGCTGACCTCGCGCGTACACCACCTGCCCGGGCGCGTATTCACGCTGCGCTTGCACGCGATCGGCCCGAAGCGGTTGCGGCTCGAAGCCCAGCGTGAGCGAACCCGGATCGCTCGGAAATGCGTAGCCGGGGAGGACGCCGCTCTCGGCGAGGATGCGGGGCAAGTAGGCCTGCTGATCGTGCTCGTCCCCCAGACGAAGCCCGCGTGCGAGGTCCTGCCATTGGCGGCGTTCGCGCTGGCGAGACTCGTCGACGGCGTCGAGCTCGTGCATCTTGATCGCCGCGTATTTGATTGCCTCGGAACGCTTCTCGATCGCGCGCTCGACGAGTTCGGCCGTCTCATCGACGCGCGCCGCGATCCACTTCTCGTCGGCCCCTTCGATCCCGGCGAAGGCGGCGGCGGCTCGGCGGCGCGCTCCCGGTCCGGCCGACTCGATCGTCGTGCGCAGCGTCTGGAGCGCGACGGCGTCGAGTTCACCTTCGTCATCCATGAACGCGCCCACGTTGCGCGCGTAGTCGAGCTTCGCGGTCTCGAGTGCGACGCTGTGGACGTGCCGCGCGAAGCACTCGAGGTTCTTCACGTTGAAGCGCGGCGCCGGGATGGCGCCCGCGATCATCTCTTCGGGGTGGTCGAAATAGTAGGCATCGTGGCGGCGCTGCATGGCGAAGGTCGTCACAATCCCCATCCGCGAGCGGCGCCCCGTGCGCCCGGCGCGCTGCGCGTAGTTGGCGGGGTTCGGCGGGACGTTCCGCATGGCGACCGCTTCGAGCGCGCCGATGTTCACGCCCAGTTCGAGCGTCGGCGTGCACGCGAGCACGTTGACCTCCGGAGGCTGGAGTTGAAAACGACGCTCGATCTCGTCGCGCTGCGCGCCGTCGACCGCCGCTGAGTGTTCCTCGGGGATCAGGCGAACGGAGTCGTGCTCCGTCAAGAGGTCGCGTTCGGCGTCATCGGAGTCGACGGCCGCAATGAGGTATCCGTCGCACGCCGGCTTTGGACAGCGCTTGACCTCACCGGGGTCCGCGAGGCGACGCCGGCACACGGTACACTCGGCCGCGGAGCCGGCGCGGACGATCTCGATGATGTCGAGCGGTACGGAATAGCCGTGCCTCCTCTTCGACTTGCGGCCGACGGAAACGGCGCGCAGGTACCGTTCCTTGACCAGCCACCGGAAGAGGTCGTGTGCGAGTTCGAGCCGTTTCTCTCTTGCAAGCTCTTTGAAGTCGGACAATAGCTCGCGCAGCGGACCGCCGCGAAGCCGCGAATAGCTGACGCGGATGACCCAGTCCCGATTCGTCTCGCCCTTCTCGTTCGGCTCGGTGAAGGCGATCGGCTTGCCCGTGTTTCGGCTGACTTTCAGGCCGTACAGGGCCGTCAGACTGCCCAGCTCCCCCTCGCTCCCGGCGTAGAGCCGTTCGCGCAGCGGATCTTCATGCTCCGCGACCTTTTCGAGGTGGGCACCGCCGGCGAAACGCAGGGCGTCGAGAAAGAGCGGCACGCGCTCGGCAAGCTTCTGCCGGTCGACGCCGTGGTCGGCGGCCAACCCGACGAAGCCGGCCGACGAAAGGGCCTCGTCGAGACCGGCGTAGCGGATGCGCACGAGCCCGAAGCGTTCGAGCGAATCGCGCCGGTTCGCGTTGAAAACGAACTCACGCAGGAGCTGGCCGAGCGCCTTGCGGCGGTTCCGCTTCTTGCCTTCCGAAGTCACCTCTCGAGTCAGGACGCCGATCGCTTCGAGCCGCGGGACGAGGCGTTCGGAAAGGCCTTCAAAGTCGCTCGGATCCGCGTGCGCTTCGACAGCGCGCAAGATTTCGCGTTTGGCGCCGATCTCGGTTTCGCTGCCCTTGATGTAGCGCGCTTGGTGCGACGCGTCCTGGCGACTGTCGCAGAAAACGAGGAGCCGGCGGTCGCGTTCGGGCAGGGCCTCCATCAAGGTGCGCGCGATCCAGGCAAGAGCCGGCGAGTTTCCGAGCTTGACCGATCGCAGCTGCGGGCCTCGCGTATAGCGCGAGAGGCAGACGGGGCACGTGTTCGCATTGCCTACACGCACGTACACCTGACGCTCATCGAGACGCGGTTGCGCGCAGTGCTCCCATTCGGGTTCCCTTGAGACGCTTCCGCAGGAATCGCACAGGTAGTGCAGTGGGTTCTTTTCTTCGATGCGAACGAGCGCTTCATCGACGTCGCCCGCGACCGTGTCGTCGTCGCCGCCGGCGCTGCCCGGAGCCGTCGAGTGGTCGGCGCCGTCGGCGCCGTCGGCGTCCTCGGAGCCGTCCGCATCTTCATCGCCCTCGGCACCGACGCCGAGCGTCGCGTCGGCCAGCTCGCGCTCGAGATCGGCGGCATCGAGGCGGAAGTAGTATCGGGTCTCGTCCGCACCGTCGGCCGGCTTCGGCCCCACGAGGAAGTCGTGACGACAGGCGTTGCACATCACGAGCGGCAGCATGATGCCCTCGCAGATGGGGCAACGTGAAAGCTCGGTCGCGCTCAGTCCGCCGCACTCGCTCGAAGCGCAGCGAAAAAACTGCGGCATCCCGCGGACGAAGCGGTGGACGCGAGGCAACAGCTGCGGGCCGGCTGCCGGCAAGGCGGGGCCGACCAAGAGCGCGGCTTGCACCTCGTTCGCCACGTCTTCGTCCGGCGTCTCGCTGCGCTCGGGCCTCGCCTTGATCTCGGCGACTACTTCGGAGAGCGACAGCGGGCGCGTGATGATCTTGCGCAAGACGGCGGGGAGCGCGGATTGCGCAAAAGCCGCAGCGCCGTCGACGCCTTCCGGCGCGCCGCACAAGCGACGGCCAAGCCTCGAGACCGCGTCCGCGCTGGTCGGGTCGAAATCTACGAGCTCGCCGGCATCGAGCTGAGGCGGCGGTGGGAGATGACGGCCGGCGTCGTCGTCGAGATGCCGGGCGGGTTCTTCGCCGAGGACGTTTTCGGCAGCAAGCGGCACGCCCGCGAGCTGCTCGAAAAAGAGCGCGATCGAGCGGCGCGGATCGTCGTCGCCGTCGATGCCGCGCTGCAGCGTCGCCGAGGTGCCGACGAAGACGAGGTCGGGCTCGACGGTACTGGTCGCGCCGAGCGCGATGCGCAAGCGCCGCAACAGCGCCGCGACATCGGAGCCGAGCGCGCCGCGGTAGGTGTGCATCTCGTCGAGCACGATGTAACGCACCGAGTGGTTCCCGAAAATCCGGCGCCCGTCGCCGCGCAGGAGCAGGTATTCGAGCATCTGGTAGTTGGTGAGAAACAGGTCGGGCGGAGCCGTTTCGAACTCGTTGCGAAAGACGCGCTCCTCGGCGGGCGCCTCGGCGGGACGCTCTTTTTGTGTGCCGCGATCGGTGACGCCCGTATACACCCCGAACGTGACCCCGAGTCCGCAGCACAGTTCGCGTAGCCGTTTGTTCTGGTCGAGCGCGAGCGCATTCATCGGGTACAGCAGGATCGCTTTAGGCCCGGGATCGTTCCGCCGCGCGTACGCGTCGTCGACGATCGGCAAAAGGAACGCCTCCGTCTTGCCCGAGCCGGTCCCGGTCGCGACGATCGTCGAGATCCCGTGCCGAATACGCCGATACGCTTCGCTCTGGTGACGATACGGCGGATATCCGCCGAAGGCGCACGCCGAGAAGCGCTCCGCGACGACGGGCGAGACGCCGAGCTCGTCGAGCGGCGCGCCCGGCGCGAACGGGGCCGCGAGCGAAACGAACGGCTCCCTGACCAGCAGTCGCTCGTCCTCCAGAGCTCGATCGAAGGCCAGCCGCAGGGTCGGGTCCGCGGCCCGGAACTGCGAGCGCAAGTACGCCTTGTAGCGCGATTCGATCCGGCGGCTGATGACGAACGGGTTCAAAGCGCTCCTCCGCGTGCTGCAAGGCGGCGCGCTTCTCGCCGCTCAATCGAATATCGACTCGCAAGGTTCAAACCGTGAGCCCCGCATCCACGCCTCACGGCTCGGGCGCGTCCGCGCTCAGGTCGCGGAAGTAGACGGGGATCGACCCCTGCACCTGCTGCAACGTGAGCCGGTCGAGGCTTTCAACGAGGAGCGGACGCAGCGTTAGTGCGGGCAGGGCTTCGCGAACGCCATCGTACCACGGCCCGAGCAATTCACGCA
>JBOHTX010000143.1:0-5545 GCA_050733855.1 Vulcanimicrobiaceae bacterium | reverse complement strand
GCGTGGCGTCGCGCACAGCGTCGCGCCGAGCGCGAGCGCGAGCGCTATTGCGAGAGCGCGAAGAGCCATTGCGGCGATAGATACTGGTGATCCCAGCCGAAATCGTAGCTGCGGCCAAGTTCGACGCGCAACGTGCCGCCGAGCCGGCGCACGAGATCGGCGCCCAGGATGAACGGCGGCCGGCCGAAGCCGTGGAATTGCGGAAAATCGTCGTCGCGCGTCAAGGTCAGCGCGAAGCGGTTGTCGCCCGCATCCTGGAACGTCAGCGTGCCGCTGTAGGTGCGGTACGTGGTCAGCCCCGCGTAGGCGAAATAGCCCGGGTAGAGCGCGCCGTCGGGTGCGTAAAACGGATAGCCGGGAAGCGGCAGTCCGAGCGCGCGCGCGGCGACCGACGGGTCGCGATAGCGCTGGTCGACCTGGGCGAACGAGGCATTCGCAAACAGCGAGATGCCGCGCGCAAAACGCCGCGCAAAGCCGAACGACAGCGTGTTGCTTTGCGCCTGGTGCGGGTAGTCGTAAGCGACGAGCGTCAGCGCATCGCTCGCCGAGAGCGACCCGCCGGCCAGGGCCAGGCTGGGCGAGGAGACGAGCGCGCCGAGCGTGGTGCGGAAATCGTCGAGCACCGGATAGCCGCCGTCCTGGTGATCGTAGCCGTAGCCCGCGCGCAGTTGGTAACGCAACAGCTTTCCGAGCGGACGATCGTTGCTGACGAGATCGAACTCGGCGCTCGCATCGTCGGCGTAGGACGCGTCGTCGTGGCTTGCGAGCAGGGTCGCGCTTGCGAGCGGGCCGACCGCCTGCAGTTGCCACTGCAGATGGTCGGCGCCGCCGTAGGGACCGGGACCGTAGAGCCGGTAGCCGGAGAGCTGCGTTTGCAGGCCGCGCCGGAGTTGCTCGAAGGCGACCAGATCGAGTTGCCGTGCGCGCAGCGGCTCGACCGACGCGATCGCGTAGGCGCGGTTTCGGTCGACGAGATGCTCGTCGAGGCCGAGCGTCACGCCGTTCGAGCCGTCGTAGCGGAGGTGTCCGGTGGCAAGCGCCCCGGGGCTTCCGAAGAGCGGATACGGCTGATCGAACGACGAGCCGACCGAGGTCGCGCTCGCCGCCAGTTCCGGGTTGCCGTTGAGTTCCCACAGGTACGTCGGCAATTCCACCGAGGGGCCGGCGCCGCTCGGAAAACGCGCAGGCCGGAAGCGCGCTTCGATTCCGGGCAGCACGAGCGCGTGCCGCGCGACGAGAAACGGGCGCGCGCCGTCGAGATCGGCGACCGTGAAGGCATCGCTCGGCAAGGGCGCGCTCGCCGCCGCCGCTTCACCATCGAAGCGCTCGAACCACGCGCGACCGCTCGCCAGATCGAGCAGGTACGCGGCAGCCGGCGGCTCGCGCGTGCCGTCGTCGACGACCTGCACGTCGCCCGCCGCGACGAGCCGTTCGGCGCCGAGTTCGTAGCGCACGTCGTCGGCTTGGATCGTGGTCTCGCCGACCGTAACGTTTGCGCCGCCGTGCGCCGCGATCACGGCGCCGCCCGCGAACGGGAAGAAGTCGACCCGCGCCGCCTGTAGCTCGACCCGCGGAGGCAGCGAGGCTCGCGCGGCCGCGGCCGTCGCAAGCAGCGCGACGAATAGGGCGGCGAGCGAGCGGGGTACGAGCGACAATCGCTCCGGGCTCCCGTTACGTGTGTGGAATCGGGAACGGAACCGGGTTGAACGGGGTCGGCACGCCGACGCCGAGATCCGGTGCGAAGGGATCGGAGCTGCCCCAGTAATCGACGGCGTCGTTCTCTTCCTGCACGTCGAGATTCCGCACGACCAAACGGCGCGGCGTCCGTTCGAGGCCCTTGGCGTCGACTTCGGCCGAACGCCAGGAGCCTAGGGTGTAGCGGTAGAGCAGGATCGTTCCCGACGGAAAACGGCGCGTGACGCGGTAGTGCAGCGCGTCGACCCGGTTCATCTCGACCGCGGTCGCGCTCCAGCCGCTGGCGTCGGTAGCCAGGTAGACGGTCGCAGCGAAGGGGGTTTTGGGCGGCACCCGGACGGTGAAGGTGACCAGCACCGGTTTGCCGTCGAAGCCCGGCTTCGCGCCGAGGTCGGGATTGGGGAGCGGCGGCGAGAGCGCGACCGCGAAGCCCTTGACCGCTTCGTAGCTGGCCTCGGGCGCAAGCGGGGTCGAGGAGAGGTCGAGTTCGACGATCTGGCCGGTTGCGGCATCGAAATCGGCTCGCGCGTAAGCGCCGGTTGCGGGGACTTCGCTCGTCGGCTTGCCGCTCTGCGCGGCGTCGATCGCGACGTTCTGCGCGAGCCGGAAGGCGTCGCCGGTCGTGAAGAAGGCGAAGCCGTCGCGGAAGTCGAGCAGCTGCCCGGAAAAGCGCACGAGCGTCCCCTGCGGGCTCGGGGTCGCGGTCGCCGAGAGCGGCGGCGGCGTATCGCCGACCGCCGCGCTGCTCGGGGTCGGCAGCGCGGCCGCGACCTTCGCCGCCGAGCCGCCGCCGAACGGGCACAGCGCCAGCACCAGCGCCGCCGCGAAGAACCACGCCCCACCCACGAGCCCGTTTTTCATCCTCATTGCTGCACCTGGATGCTGAAGTTCGGCTGCCAGCGCTGGTATCCGCCAAAGCCGAAGTAGTACGCTCGCGAGACGTCGAGCACGAGGTGCCCGTTGAGCCGGAAGCGCAGGTCGGCCGTGGCTTGGTACGGCGGCAAGCCGTAATTGTAGAACGTGCGGACGCCGTTGACGAGTTCGATCGGCCCGGCGATCGGGGCGGGGAAGTCGCGGTTCTCACGCATCGAGAAGACCAGCGTGAAGGCGGTGTTCGGCGAGTAGTTGAGCTGTTCGTTGAAGGAACGGGTCGTCGCGAAACCGCGAAAATCTTTGAAGCCCGGGAAAATCTGCCCGGTGAACGGATCGAGCACCGGGGCCGGATTGGGCGGATAGGCGAGATCTTGCTGCGCGCCGTAAAAATCGCCGATGTTCTCGTTCGTGTACGAGAGCAGTACCGACAGCTTGGCTGGATCGATCAGTTTCGTGAGCGAGAGGGTTTCGATCGTGGTATCGACGTGGTGGGGCGACGAGAACCACTGCCGCTGTTTATCGAAGCTGCCCACGAAGTAGACGTCGCGGCGGCGGCCCGTGGGGTCGCGCAGGATGCGGATCGAATCGGTCGAGAGATCGACCCCGAGCGCCTTGTACCAGAGCGTGTAATAGGGAACGTGCAGCGTTTGCAGCGGCGTGATCCCGTTGTGCGCCATACCGTACGACGAGCGCAAGGCAATCGAAAGCGGAAGGCGTCCGATCCGTTCGCGGCTTCCGGTCCACGTGAGCGAGGCCTGGGTCGGATGGTCGGGGACCCAGTTGTGCGACGGATCGCCGTAGTAATACCCGAAGGGCGGACGAAAGAGCGGTTGCGCCAGCAGACTGTCGTAGTACGAGGTGGTGGCCAGCTGCAAGAACGAGTGCGGCAGGCCCACGGTGAACTGGGTTTGCGCGAGCGCGGTGGCCGAGAGCGGTTGCGAGAAGGCGTGCTGGAAGGCGCTCTCCTGTAAGAAGATCGAGCCCGACATATCGGGCGAGATGCGATCGTAGCCCAGGAGATTGTACTGCTTGAGCGGCCGGGTCAGGGGGTTGATCGAGGCCACCAAATAGTGGTTCTCGCTGACTTGGTGCTGCTCGTAGGCAAAGTAGAGCTTGTTCACGGGGTCGTAGCGTAGATGGAGGGTCGCTAGGCCATGGTCGCCGCCGGCGAAATCGTAGGGACCGTCGACCGACGCGCCCGACAGCGAATTCTGTGCGAAGTTCGGGTCGGGCGAGAAGTTGAGGAAGTAGGTCGGAAAGGTGACGAAGGTCAGCCCGAAGTTGATCCGAGCCGGTGCGAAGCGGATGCTGCGGCGCGGAGCGATCACCGCGCGTTTCGCATAGAGAAATACGCGCTCGCCGGCGAGATCGGGGAGAAAGAAGGCGTCGCCGGGCATCTCGCGTCCGAGCAACGGGTGCGCGTAGTCGCCCTCGGTATAGGTCCAACGATCGGGCTCGCTCGTGATCGGAATAAAATAGGCGCGCCGAAAATCGAAAAACTCCGAAAAGGCCGCGCCTGGGTAGTCCTCTGCTCCCACCTTGAGGTGGACGTCGCCGGCCAGGACAAAACGATTGAGCCGCAGGTCCATCGCGAAGCGGTCGCCGCTCAGATGCGCGCCGTCGGCCAAATCGACCTCGACGTGCCCGCTCGCGCCGACGATGTAGCGGTTGCTGTAGAACGCGATCCGGTCGGCCCGCAACGAAAACGCTCCGGCGGGCGGAGGCGCGGGTAGCGGGGACGGTTCGCTGACCGCGAGGGCGGGCGCCGCTGCGGCCGCCGATACGAGCAGGGTCGCAAGCGCGCGTGCGAGATGCTTAAGGACTCGCAAACGCGTCGACTCTCATCCGTTTCCAATCTGCGCCGCGGGGAGGCCTAGCGCGCTCGGCTGCGAACCGCACGAGCGATATGCCCCGCTGCCTCGTCGTCGTACTCGATTCGGCCGGGATCGGTGCGTTGCCCGATGCCGCCGCGTTCGGCGATGCGCCCGGCGCGAACACGCTCGGAAACGTCGCGCAGCGTATCGGGGGCTTGAGGCTGCCGAATCTCGCACGCCTTGGTCTGGGCTCGCTGGCGCCAATCGCCGGCCTCGAGGCGAATCGCGCGCCGCAGGCCTTCGTCGCGCGCTTACGCGAACGCTCGCTCGGTAAGGATACGATCACGGGGCACTGGGAGATGGCCGGCATCGAGACACGCCAGCCGTTTCCGACCTACCCGAACGGCTTCCCCCTAGAGGTGATCGAAGCGTTCACGCGCATCTGCGCAACGCAACCGCTCGGGAACGTCCCCGCTTCGGGGACCGAAATCATCGAGCGCTTCGGACGCGAACACCTTGCAAGCGGACGGCCGATCCTCTACACCTCGGCCGATTCCGTTTTTCAAGTCGCCGCCCACGAAGCGATCGTGCCGCTCGAGCGCCTCTACGATTGGTGTGCGCGCGCGCGCGCGATGCTGCTTCCGCCGCATCGCGTCAATCGCGTGATCGCGCGCCCGTTCCTGGGCGAACCGGGCGCCTTCGTGCGCACGGCGAACCGGCGCGATTACGCGGTCGCGCCGCCGCCGAATCTGCTGGATCGCTTGGCCCAAGCGGACGTCACGGTCCATGCGATCGGCAAGATCTGCGACATCTTCACCGGGCGCGGCGTCAGCAGCAGCCTGCGGACGCAAAATAACGACGATGCGGTCGAGAAGACGCTCGCGGCGCTCGCAGGCTGCGAGGACGGGCTGATCTTCGTCAACCTGAACGATTTCGATTCGAGCTACGGCCACCGGCGCGACGTGCGCGGCTACGCCGGCGCGCTCGAGCGGCTCGACGCCGCGCTCCCGCGCATCGAAGCGGCGCTGCGCCCGGGCGATCTCGCGATCTTCACGGCCGATCACGGCTGCGATCCGACCGCGCCCGGAACCGATCACACCCGCGAATTCGTGCCGTACCTCGAACTCGGGCAACGGCGCGGTCTCGGCGAAACGCACGAGGGC
>JBOHTX010000142.1:0-5547 GCA_050733855.1 Vulcanimicrobiaceae bacterium | reverse complement strand
GAGATAGGCCGTGCGCAGCGGGAAAAGCATCGTGCCCCGCGACTCGGCGAGTGGGAGTTCGCGGATGCCCGCGAGGTCGTCGAAAATCCAGAGATCGCGTCCGTGGGTCGCGACGATCAAATCGTCGAAGCGCGGTTGCACGCGAAGGTCGCGGATCGAAACCGCCGGGATTCCGCGGTCGAAGCGCCGCCAGTGCGCGCCGTCGTCGTAGCTGAGCCAGAGCGAACGTTCGAGCCCGAGGTACAAGAGGTGCGAATCGCGCGGATCGGGGCGGATCGTGCGTGCCTGCTGGTCGCTCGGCAAACCGTTTGCAATCGATGTCCAGGTGCGGCCGAAATCGCGCGTGACGAACACGTACGGCTGCCGGTCGCCCGAGCGGTGACGATCGATCGTCGCGTAGGCAGTACCGTCCACGAGCGGCGAGGGCGCGACCGTCTCGACCCGGCCCCACGGTGGCACGCCGAGCGGCGTGACGTCCTTCCAGTGCGCCCCGCCGTCGAGGGTCCGCTCGATGCGGCCGTCGTCGGCGCCGGTCCAAATTTCTCCGCGACGGCGCGGCGAGGCCTCGATGTCGAGCAGCGTATCGGAATACTCGGCGCCGGAGACGTCGAAGCGAATCGGGCCGCCGGCGGGGCCTTGGTGCGCTTTGACGTCGTAGGACAGGTCGGGGCTGATCGGATGCCAGCTCGTTCCGCCGTCGCTCGTGGCGAACACGACGTTCGCGCCGAACCACGCGACCTTCGGGTCCCAGGGCGAAAACGCGATCGGTGCGTCCCAGTTGAAGCGATAGCGCGCGCGAGAGAGGTCGAACGATTCGAGCGAGTTCGCGATCCACGGCGCGGCGAAGCGCGAGCGCTCGGCCCGCCGATCGTACACGAAGAGCGCGCCGTCCTCGGCATCGGTCCAGACCTGCTCGGGATCGTTTGGGTCGGGCACCGCCCACACGCCGTCGCCGCCGACCACGCCCTCCCACGCGGCGTTTGGGATTCCCTCCGGATCGAGTGCGTTCGAGGGCCCGCAGTAGGCGTTGTTATCTTGCAGCGCGGCGCAAACGCGGTAGGGCGTTTCGTCGTCGAAGCCGACGTGATAGACCTGGCCGATCGGCAGGTTGGCGGAGAAGGCCCAGTGCTCGCCGTCGAGCGTGATCGCGTAGCCGCCGTCTTCGCCGACGATGATGCGCTTGGGATCGTTCGGCGCGATCCAGATCGCGTGGTAATCGACGTGGACGTGGTCGGCGATCGACTTGAAGCGCTTTCCGCCGTCGCTGCTCAGCGCCAGCATTTCCGAAGCCGCGTACACGCGATCCGGATTCTTCGGATCGACCGCGATGTGGCTGAAGTAGAACGGCCGCTGGTCCACGAGGGTATCGTTCGAGACCATTGTCCAGTGCGCGCCGGCATCGTCGGAGCGCCAGAGCACGCCGTCCTTTGCTTCGATCACCGCGTACACGCGCCGCGGATCGCTCGGCGCGATCGCAAGCCCGATCCGGCCCATCTCGTTCGGCAGACCGTTGCCGGCGAGTTTCGTCCAACTTGCTCCGCCGTCGCTCGATTTGTAGATGCCATCGTCCGGGCCGCCGCTCGTGAAATTCCAGGGCACGCGCCGGAACTGCCAGATACCGGCGTAGAGTACGCGTGGATCGCGTGGGTCGCGTGCCAGGTCGCTGCCGCCGCTCTGGGGGCCGGCGAAGAGCACGTGCGTCCAGGTCTTGCCGCCGTCGCTCGTGCGATAGATACCACGCGCCTGGCTGTCGGCGAAAAAATCGCCCATCGCCGCCACCACGACCTCGTCCGGGTCGCGCGGGTCGATCGAGATCGCCGAGATCTGCAACGTGTCTTCGAGTCCGACGCGCATCCAGGTTTTGCCGCCGTCGCTCGATTTGTAGACGCCGTCGCCGCTCGTCACGTCGTTGCGCGGGTTGCTCTCGCCCGTGCCGACCCAGACGACCTCCGGGTTGGTCGGATCGACCGCGAGCGCGCCGATCGACTGGGTCGATTCCTTATCGAAGACGGGCGACCAGAACGCGCCGCCGTCGACCGTCTTCCACACGCCGCCGTCGGCTGCGCCGACGTAGTACAGCATCGGATCGCTTGCGCTGCCGGCGACCGCCGCGACCCGCCCGCCCGCAACCGCCGGGCCGATCGAACGAAACTCGAGCCGGTTGTATGGCGGGCTCGGACTCGGTTCCGGCGACGGGCTCGGCGTGGGCGTTGCGCCCGGATGCGCAGAAACCGTGGCCGCCATCGCGATGCGAGCCGCCGGCGGCGCGTGCGTCGTGACCGCAAGCGCAACGCTCGCAGGAACAACGTAAGCAATCGCAAGCAAACGGAACGTTGCGGATCCACGGAACGCTTGCATCTTTCCGGAGTAGGGCGCCGCGGCAATGCCCTCCTCCCTGCCCTCAGGCCATCGCGCGTCGACTCGCGCGGTTTACCGTCCCAAATCGAAGCGCTGTTCGACGATCAGTGCCGAACCCGTGAAATTCGGGGAGTCGAGCGAACTCGGCGCCGTCGTCATGCCTTCGAAGATGCTGCGCCGGAAACTGACGAGCAGCGCGGCGCGCGGGCTCTGCGCGATCTCGGCGCCGATGAAGAAGAGCCGCTGCGAGAAATCGACCGGTTCGGCCAAGGCACCCTTGATCGCGTAGCGACCGATCCCGGCCGCAGCTTCAACCGTCGGCGAAAGGTGGCGCGAAAAAGTCAGCACGGCCTGCGGAGCTTCGTAGGAAACCTGATCTTCGATGCGACCGGCGACGAACGGGCGGAAGAGCGTGTCGTCGACGATATCGAGCCTCAGGTCGCCCAAGCGCGGGTGCCAGGCGGTCCACAGCGCGTAGCGACGTTGCCGCCCGAAAGTCGCGTCGGCCGGCAATTGCGGAAGGTAGAAGCCGTCGACGAAACCGCTCTGGGTCGCGGTCTGGGTCGTTTCGGGATCGATCTGGCGCAGGTCCGTGTACTCGGCGCGGATTTCGAGTGGACCGCCGTCGACGTAGACGCGGACCCGATATCCCTGACGGTTCACCCCGAGCGTGCTGTTGTCGATCGCCTGGTAATTCGATTTGAGCCACTGCCCGGGCCACGCGAAGGCCGTGCTCCACTGGTTCTCGGGGACGCCGTACGGCATGACGATGGTCGCATATCGCGGACTCATCCGAAAGAAGTCGACGAACGCGGTGGTTCGCCCGTGCGTGCGCGATAGGCCGACGCGTTCGTAGTCGCCGGGAGCCTGCGTTCCGGGACGCGCGACCGGCTGCGCGTCGTACCAGGAACGGCCGAGATCGAGAACTCCGTCGATTCCAAGCGACCGCACGAGGTGGACCGCCGCGTGCAGCCCGGCGATCGTTTCGCGCTGACCGTCGAGGGTGCTGGTCGGAAGGATGCCCTGCGGCGTCGTCAGATATGCGGGGTCGAGCCCGAAGGGAACGGTCGTGAGAAACGGCAGTCCCGAGGTGCTCACGTGCACCACTTGGGCCGCAAACTGCGTCCCCTCGCCGCGGTCGAAAACGAGCGAGGCATCGGCGAGACGGTCCGCTTCGCCGGGTAGCGACGGCAGCGCGGCGTCGGTGAGTTCGAGGGTCCCCTCGCCGCGTCGCGCGACCAGGTCGAGGCCGTGCAACGGAAGTGCGCTCGCATCGGGCTGCCACGCGTCGCTCCCCGCAAGCTCGCTTGCGATGCTCTCGGCCGGTGCGTAGGCGATCGCCGGGTTCACGCTCGTCAGCATCGGCTGCACGAAGACGAAGCGCTCGGTTTGCGCAAGATCGAAATAGCCGCCGCGCAGAGCGAGGGCGCCGTCGGCGGTGCCGATCGCCCCGGAGATGATGCCCAAGCGGAACGCCGCCCGGTCGTCTTGGCCGGCATGCGTCGGGAAGGCGACCGTATAGGGCAGCGCTTGCGAGCCGAGATGCGGGTTGAGCAGCGGCAGAAGGTTCTCGCCCCAGTAGGAAGCGTTGGTCACGCTTCCGTTGAGATATTCGAACGCCGGAGTCGCGCTGAAGTCAAAGGCGCGCGTGCGATAGGTCGCCGTCGTTTCGAGCGATCCGATCCCGGTAATTCCCGGGACCTCGGGCGCACTCGAGAAGAGGTCGTACGGCGTGTTCGGCGAGAGCGGCGAACCGGCTTCAAACCCCGGTGCTTCCGGTGCGATCTGGCCGCCTCCCGCGGTGCTTCGATCGATCCCCGTCGTGCGCGCGCTCGTCCGCAGTGAAAGACGGAGTGCGCGGGGCGACCCGCTCGGCGCCGGAGCGGGCGATGCGGCGCTCGGCGGCGGCGGTGCGCTTTGGGCCGCTGCCGGCACGCGTGCAACGAGCGCGAGCGGGATCGCGCCGAGCGCCACGAGCGCTCCCGAGGCGCATCGCGACCTACGCCACATTGCGCATCGGGACGCGGGCGACGAGGAGAGCGATGCACCAACGTCCGAAACGCACGGCGCGAGTTCCGCGTTCGGGGGCGTCTGCGCCTGCCGGAATCGAGCGTGCGATGCGAAGGGGTTGTGCAATGCGAGTACAGGGCCGGGTGATTGCGGCAGTCGTTAGCGGCTTGCTCGCCGGAGTGCGTGCAACCCCGGCTGCGGCCTCGTCTGAGGCGGCTTGGAGCGCGTTTCGGACCGATGTCGCCCGCGTGTGCACCGCGGCGGCCGCGCAAAGTCTCGTCGATCCGTTCGCAGTCGTCGACGCATTCGGCAGCGAGCACTACGGTTTCGCGATCGTGTACGGACGCGAGCGCGGTCCAAAAGGCTCGCCGCCGTCGCCCGGACTCGGGTCGCTCGTCTGCGTCTACGAGAAGAAGACCAAACGCGTCGAACTCTCGGGGATCATGCAGACGAACTTCGCCGCGCGCCCACGATGACTTGGAATCGAAAGCACGCGACTACTGGGCCGGCTGCAGTCGCCGTGGCGGCCGCAGCCTTGGCCCTCGCTGCTTCGGCGCTGCAGCCGATCCGCGCCGCAGGCGACGCCTTCCGTGCGGGCGTCTATCGTCAGATCGATCCGCGCACCAACCGCCCGTTTGTCAACCTCCGAACGCATCGGCCGTTCGGCGTGCGCAGCCAGGTCGATCTCGTTCGCGCGCGCGACGGGACTCTCGCGTTCGCGATCACCGCCTGGCGCTTGAACCTCAACTCCGGCTTCGTGAAAGGCTCGCTCGGCCGCCCGAGCGGCGCGCTCGCGAACTGGACGAGCACGGCCACGGGGACCCGCTGCCGGTTGCACTTTCGCACCTTCGGGAAGCATCTCGAGGTCACCCAAGACCTGGACTTCGGAGATTGCGGCTTCGGCAACGGGGTCACCGCGAGCGGCCTCTACGCGCAGGTGCCGGGCGTCACGTCGCTGCGCGACATGCGTGCCGGTCCCTAGCGGAAGCTACGCAAGCAGCGAGCCGAGCGCGTCGTCGGAATCCGCGCCGAGCGACGATGCGCCGAGCGCCGAAGAGGGGTCGGCGGACCCGCCGCCGGCCACAGGGAGGAGGCCCTGCAGCCCGCCGCCCTGGAGCAGCCCCGAAAGATCGACTCCGTCGCCGCCGAACGGCGCGAGCGCCGCGAGCGGGCTCGCGG